>CAZBUF010000001.1:0-6169 GCA_964495025.1 uncultured Bacteroidales bacterium
GTTAATGGAAATTCATTTGCCGCCACAAATTTTGCATTTTCAATAATTAGTGACACAATAACCTCAATAATAGGGTGGTCCGGTAGCGAATATCTTGGACTTAACCTCATGAATGCCACAAGTTCAGGTATCTACAATATAGGTATATCAGTCTCAAATACAGCAACATACTCAGAGGACAGCCAGACAAGCTTCTTTATATCAATACAAGGCAGGGTTGAAGTTACTGAAAACAGTTCTGCAAGAATGAAAGGTTCTTTTGAGTTCGTTGCAGTCAGGTCATCCACACATGATACAATCCTTATCGATAACGGGCAATTTGATGTATCAAAAAATGAGTAAAAAAGATCAAAATTGGTTTTTGTAATTTTAATTGATGGTAAATCAGTAATATTTTTTGATTATGAGGTTCACGGCAATGATTTTGATATTGATGTTTACTACCCTGATGAACACACGTTCACAGGTTGAGGTCAATTCCGATTCAAAAAAGGCAATAGATGCCTATAACGATGGACTCCGTAAATATACCATGAATGAATATTACGA
This sequence comes from uncultured Bacteroidales bacterium, assembly GCA_964495025.1. Taxonomy (GTDB): domain Bacteria; phylum Bacteroidota; class Bacteroidia; order Bacteroidales; family UBA10428. The sequence goes on from CAZBUF010000001.1 coordinate 550, forward strand.
AGCTATTAGCTCCTTTAAAGAAGCTATAAAATTTGACAATGACCTTATTAATGCATATTTCATGCTGGCTGAAACATATGAAGACATTAACCAGTATGAAAATGCCGTTGATGCATATAAAAAAGGAATGGAAATTAACCCGTTATTCTACAAGATCGGCTATTATAAAAAGGGAAACCTGGAGTATAAACTTGCAAGGTATGAAGACGCAAAAAAAAGTTATGAAAATTACCTGGCAACGGAACAGGAAAATCGGAAGCTGGTTGAAAAAGCAGAAAAAGGTATTGAAAGATGTGAATTTTCGATATTTGCAGTAAGCAATCCCGTAAATTTTAAACCCGAAAATTTAGGGCCGGACATAAATACTGTCAACGATGAATACTGGCCCAGCCTTTCTGCAGACGAACAGACTTTAATAATTACGAGGCTGGTTAAAAGAAGTCCTGTTTACGGAGGTATACAGGAAGACTTTTATATAAGTTACAGGCAACCCGAAGGATGGAGTATGATGGAAAATGTTGGGGCCCCCCTAAATACAAACGATAATGAAGGGGCGCAGTCCATCTCAGCCGACGGCAGGTTTATGGTTTTTACAGCATGCAATAAAAGAGATGGTGTTGGCAGATGTGATTTGTATTACTCAAAAAAAACAGGTGATAGCTGGACCTATCCCAAAAACATGCAACCGCCGGTTAATACGCGCTATAAGGAGACACAGCCATCCTTATCCGCAGATGGCAGAACCCTGTATTTTACAAGTGACAGACCTGGTGGCAAAGGGCAGCTGGACATATGGATGACATCACTGGGCGAAAATGGCAACTGGTCCGGTCCCGTTAACCTTGGTGATACGATAAACTCTGTTAACAATGAAATGTCCCCGTTCATTCATCATGATAACATGACGCTGTATTTCGCATCTGATGGCCATATAGGATTAGGAAACTTTGACCTGTTCATAAGCCGGAAAGACAGCGGCGGACATTGGGGAAAACCTGAAAACCTGGGATATCCAATTAACACAAACAAGGATGAGTTTGGATTGATCGTTAATGCAAAAGGTGACAAAGCCTATTATGCATCTGACAGGGAACCGGCTATGGGCAAGGATATATTTGTCTTTGATTTATATGATGATATCCAGCCACATGAAGTTTCATATATGAAAGGAAAAGTATTTGATAATGAAACAGGACAAAGATTAGCGGCAAAATTCGAACTTATTGATCTGGAATCAGGAACAATGATATATGAATCCCACTCTGATGAGGAAAACGGGGAATTTCTTATTTGCCTGCCCACAGACAAGGATTACTGCCTGAATGTTTCAAAAAAGGATTATTTATTCTTCTCTGATAACTTTGCATTAAAGGGAATATTCGATAAAACAAGCCCATTTCTGAAAGATGTCCCTTTGCTGCCAATAAAAGTAGGAGAAACCATTATCCTTAGGAATATTTTTTATGAAACCGGTCTTTATTATCTTAAAAAAGAATCAAGGATCGAACTGGACAAAGTTATTAAGTTCCTTCAGGATTATCCTTCAATTAAAATAGAAATCAGTGGCCATACTGACAACGTCGGATCCCTTGAATATAATCAGACCCTTTCTGAAAACAGGGCCAGGGCAGTCGTTGAATACCTTATAAATTCTTCTGTTGCGAATGAGCGAATTACGTGTAAAGGATATGGGTTCTCTGACCCCGTGGTATCAAATGACACTGAGGAGGGGAAAGCACAAAACAGGAGAACCGAACTTAAAATAATTGAAAATTAATTTTCCTTCAACCGGTTTAATTGCTTCTTTCAAAAAAATTGTCCATATTTAAGGCAAAGATTAAGTAAGTCATGCGGGTAAATGAGTTTATTATTTTACAGTTAATATTCCTTTCAGTTTTTTTAAAACCAGTAGCATTATCAGCACAGGATACAAGTTTAATTTATTTTGATTTTTCACCTGTTAAGGCCATTGAAGCGACTCCGGTTAAAAACCAGTTTAATTCAAATACATGCTGGAGTTTTGCTGTTATTTCACTTCTTGAATCAGAACTGCTAAGGCAGGGGAAAGGTCCCTGCGATTTGTCCGAATTATATGTTGTAAGACATACATATACTGAAAAGGCATTGAAATATGTTCGCATGCACGGCCATATAAACTTTACAGACGGAGGCGAAGCAAATGATGTTATTGATGTGATAAAAAATCATGGTATCGTACCTGAAGAGGTCTACCCTTTTAGCATCGCAAATGAGAAGAATTATAATCGCGAAATGGATATCAGGCTGAAGGCCTATATAAACAATGTCATTGAAAATGACATCTTACCGTTGCCATCATGGTACGATGGGTTTGAAGATATTTTAAATTCCTACCTCGGTGAAGCACCTGACACATTTGTTATTAATGAAAAGGTGTATACTCCTGAAAGCTACGCTGATGAACTGGATTTGGTGCCTGACGATTATATTCTGGTTACATCCTTTACCCATCATCCGTTTTATTCTCAGTTTGTTATTGAGCTACCCGATAACTGGTCCTGGGGTAAAGCATATAATGTTCCTCTGGATGAATTAATTGAAATTATTGATAGTGCTGTTAATAAGGGCTACACCGTTTTATGGGCCGCGGATGTAAGTGAGAAGGGATTTGACTTTAAAAAAGGGCTGGCAATAATACCTGAAAAAATACACGGTAACATAGCAGACACGGTGCAGGCAACAACGACTGATTACATACGGGAAATTAAGGAAAATGAAACGGATAGTATTAATCATGGATGTGAAGAAAAGACCATCACACAGGAAATAAGACAGGAGGGATTTGATAATTACACTACTACAGATGATCATAGTATGCATATAATAGGAATTAGTAAGGGCCCGGATGATTCGAAGTATTACTATGTGAAAAATTCCTGGGGAACAAATAGTTTTTATCGCGGATATTTACACGTTTCTGAAGATTACATCAGATATAAGACAATATTATTGATGCTAAACAGGAAAGCCCTGCCTGAAAAGACAGCCCGCAAATTAAATGCTAAATGAAGAATAATGGAATGTAAAAAGGAACAGGTGACCGTGATATAGAGGCGCTGATAAGCCTGTATAATAAACGTGGCGCATGGTGGTAATAAATAATAATTATTATTGGAAACTGATAATTATTTGAAACCCTGACGGGCTTTTTCAGGTTTAACATATTACTTAATTATATGACAGGAAGAAAAAGAAATATTTTTATGAAAAGGTTTCTTACCCGAGTATCAATATTTATATCATGTATTGTGTTATTCAGTTTGTTCATTCGTTTCACATCTGTGAAAAACAATTTCTATTATGAATATAAATTGAGAAAAGGAAAAACTGACCCGCCTTTTTTATCCGTGCAGGATGAATGGATTGACTCAGTATTCAACTCACTCACACCTGCCCGGAGAATTGCTCAATTATTAATAGTTGCAGCCTATCCGAACAGAAATGAAAACAACGAAAAGGAATTATCCCGCATTATTCAAAAATATAATATCGGAGGATTGATCTTCTTTCAGGGGAGCCCGCACAAGATGGCTTCTCTTGTAAATAAATACCAGTCGATGGCACAAACTCCTTTGATAATTTCCATAGATGGCGAATGCGGGCCGGCGATGCGACTGGACAGTACTGTCAGATACCCTGACAACATAATGCTGGGAGCTGTTAATGATGAGAAGCTGATCTATGATATGGGTGCACAAATAGCCAGACAACTTAAATATATTGGTGTACATATTAATCTGGCGCCTGTTGTTGATGTTAATAATAATCCTTATAACCCGGTAATAAATTATCGCTCTTTTGGTGAGGACAGGGCAAATGTTGCCCGAAAGGGTATATTATATATGAAAGGAATGCAGGATAATAATATCCTTGCTGTTGCAAAACATTTTCCCGGCCATGGTGATACCAATGCTGATTCCCACTATTCCCTTCCTTTAATAGCACACTCAAGACAAAGGCTTGACAGTATTGAACTGTTTACATTCAAAGAGCTTATAAACAGCGGCGTTGGAGGAGTAATGACTGCCCACCTCAGCATTCCTGCCCTCGATGATTCACCTGAACTTGCATCATCACTGTCAAAGATTATTGTAAATGATCTTCTGAAAAATGAAATGGGTTTTAAAGGCCTGGTAATTACAGATGCCATGAACATGGGTGGCGTTTCCAGCTACAATAAGCCGGGAGAAGCAACTGCAAAGGCTATCATTGCAGGAAATGATATTTTATTAATGCCTTATAACATTCCTAAAACAATATCGGTAATACAGAGAGAAATAAAGAAAGGCAATATCTCACAGGATGAAATTGATGAAAGATGCAGAAAAATACTTACTGCAAAATACTGGGCAGGCTTAAGTGATTATAAGCCAGTTGATCTGTCAGGTCTGAAAACAAAATTGAATGACCCTGAATTCAGTTTACTTCAGCGAAAACTTGTTGAGGCTTCACTAACAGTACTAATGAACAGGAACAATATCATCCCGCTGAGGAGGCTTGATACTTTATCAATAGCTGCTGTTGCTTTAGGTAGTGAAACACCCAACACTTTTCAGAATACACTGGAGCTTTATACGAAGGTTGATAAGATATGCCCCGGAACAGATGCCTCACTAAGCAAATTGAATAATAAACTGAATAGCTTCAACCTTATTATTGTAAGTATACATAATACCGGTAAGCGAATAAATAATAATTACGGTATATCCGATAAAGAAATAGAATTTGTTGACAGCCTTGCCGAAAGGTATAATGTTATTTTAAATATCACGGCAAATCCATATTCACTGGCAACTTTTAAAAATCTCAAAAAGTTGGCCGGACTGATAATATCTTATGAAGATACGGAAATAGCCAACAGCCTGTCCGCTCAGTTATTATTCGGAGCTATATCTTCAGGAGGCTCGCTGCCGGTTTCAGCAAATAAAGATTTTCCGGTGGGAAAAGGTATTAAAACCAAAAGCATTATGCGCTTAAAATATACCGAGCCCTACGAAGTGAATATCGATGCAGATAAATTATTGAAGATCGACTCGGTTGCATTAAATGCCATAGAACAAAAAGCTACTCCCGGTTGCCAGATACTGGTTGCCAGGGAAGGGAAGGTAATTTATAACAAATCGTTTGGCTATCATACTTACAGAAGAAAAACAGTTGTTCAAAACTCCGACCTTTATGATTTGGCATCAATAACTAAGATTGCTTCAACAATGCCTTTATTCATGCAGTTATATGAACAGGGCTTGATGGATATTAATGAAAAAGTGGCAACGTATCTGCCATTTCTCGATACTACTGATAAAAAAGATATAATAATAAAAGATATTCTCCTTCACCAGTCGCTTTTAAAGGCATGGATCCCTTTTTATAAATCAACGCTGGAGCCGGTTTATCCTGATGAGAAGTTTTCCAGTAATAAATTTTCTTATATATACCCTATAAAAATTGGCCCCGGATACTATGCCAACAAACACCTGAAATACAGGGACGGATACTATGCAAGTGAATCCGGCGGGGATTTTACCGTTCAGGTGGCTGAAAATCTGTATATGAACAGGTTCTTTATTGATTCCATATATCA
>CAZBUF010000002.1:0-1603 GCA_964495025.1 uncultured Bacteroidales bacterium
ATCTGAAAAATAATAATGATCATTTTACGGAAAGATGGACATCGGTCAGGGGTGATGATTATGCTAATATCTGCTACACTTCAGGTACCACTGCTGATCCCAAGGGAATAATATTATCTCACAGGAACTATACTTCCAACGTTGAACAATCTCTCAGTCTATTCAGTGTCCCCGAATCATGGTCAACACTGTCAATATTGCCCTGGGATCACTCATTCGCCCATACCTGCGGAATATATACATTAATGTCATGTGGCGCAAGCCTTGCATCAGTTCAGACAGGCAAGACACCAATGGAAACTCTGAAGAACATACCTGTTAATATTAAAGAGATAAAACCGGATTTCATGCTAAGTGTGCCTGCCCTTTCCAAAAATTTTAAAAAGAACATTGAAAAAGGGATACGTGAAAAAGGACCGAAAGTAGAAAAACTTTTTAATAAAGCATTAAAGCTTGCATATTCCTACAACGGTAACGGATGGAACAGAGGCAAAGGCCTTAAGATCTTAAAAAAGCCTCTGTACAGGATTTATGATAAGCTGCTTTTCAGCAAGATCAGGAGAATCCTGGGAGGTAAGCTTCAATTCTTCGTGGGTGGCGGAGCATTACTGGATATCGAACTGCAGAAATTCTTTTATGCCATAGGTATGCCCATTTTCCAGGGCTATGGACTTAGTGAAGCCTCGCCGGTAATTTCTGCCAATAACCCTGACTGTCATAAAATGGGATCCTCGGGAAAAATCGCAAAGAATATTGAACTAAAAATCTGTGATGAAGAAGGAGATGAATTGCCCCCGGGCGAAAAAGGCGAGATCGTTATTAAGGGTGAAAATGTAATGGTCGGCTACTGGAAAAATGAAGAAGCTACAAGTGAGACTGTCAAGGACGGATGGCTGTATACCGGTGATATGGGATACATGGATAATAACGGATTTCTTTATGTGGTTGGCAGATTCAAAAGCCTCCTGATAGCAGACGACGGCGAAAAATACAGCCCCGAGGGCATAGAGGAAGCTATGGCCGAAAATCTTAAATTTATGGAGCAGTGCATGTTATACAACAATCAAAAAGCGTATACCATCATTCTCTTTTATCCGAATAAAGAAGCTATTAACAGATATATAAGCAGGAATGACATTAATATCAGCAACAGGGAAGGCCAGAAATCAATACTTAAAGCAATTGAAAAGGAAATCAATGAATTCAAAACTGGCGGCAAATATGAAAATATGTTCCCTCAACGATGGCTACCTTCACGCATCGGTATCCTGGAAGAAGGTTTTACACAGGACAATCATCTGCTTAACAGTACTGCAAAAATGGTGAGGGGGAAAATTGCTGAGCAGTACAGTAAATATATTGATTATTTATATACGCCTGAAGCAAAGGATGTATGTAATTCAAGGAATATTAAAGCAATACAGGCCGTTCTTAAATAACCGGCATTTTTGTATATTTATTGCAATGAAGGTTGCCACATGCACTGTCTGAAAGCTTTATTGGTAATAGATATTCAGGAAGGACTAACGAAAAAGAAAAATTTATACCATATGCCATATTGTTGGAAATTGGAATTTGAGATTTGGGATTTATTTGGGATTTG
>CAZBUF010000003.1:0-1914 GCA_964495025.1 uncultured Bacteroidales bacterium
ATAAGATATAAGTTAAGAAATAAGATTGTTTTTAGTTACCAGTCTGTTAATGGTAATATTGTCTATGACGCTTACAGGGTAGCCGGTGTTTTCAGAACAAATAATACTTCTTTTGATGCTATGAATGTATATGTAAAAAAGAGTGATATCTTCCCGATACTGGGACTGGAAGAAAATCAGGCTAATGAAATGGCAATATTATTAAATACCAATAAAAATGAGGATAAAGTAGCTGAGCAGATAAAATCTTTTAAGATTGATAATATTAATGAGTTAAGCGTACAAACCTGGGGGGAATTACTCCCCGACATCAGCATGTACAACGAGTACATGGATTTTTTCCTTGTATTTATCGTTGGTATTTTATTGCTGGCCATGGGATTTGGGATAGTAAACACTATGCTTATGGTGGTGCTGGAACGGGTAAAAGAAATAGGTATGTTAATGGCTGTTGGAATGAACAAACTGAAAGTCTTTTCAATGATTATGCTCGAAACGGTATTGTTATGTATGGTAGGAGCAGTCACTGGCATGATAATCAGCTATTTATTGATATTATACACCGCGAAGAACGGAATAGATTTAACGGCCATGTACCAGGAAGGACTTGAAGCGTGGGGGTTTAGCGCCCATCTGTACCCCCAGATCGGATGGGCCTCATTTATCCAGGTTACAGTTCTGGTTATAATAGCAGGAATACTGGCGTCTGTTTACCCTGCACGTAAGGCCATTAAATTAAAACCTTCAGAAGCTTTAAGGATTGATATGTAAGAAACAATAAAAATATTAAATATACTAATCATGAAAGTAATTGACATTAAAAATGTTACTAAGATCTACAATGATTCGGAAGTAAAAGTGAATGCTGTAAATGGTATCAGCCTTTCATTTGAAGAAGGTGAATTTGCTGCGATTGTGGGCCCGTCAGGTTCGGGTAAAACCACATTATTAAATATATTGGGAGGATTAGATAAACCGACCAGCGGGGAAATAATTATCGATCATACAAATATAAGGGAGCTAAAATCTTCCAGGCTCATTGATTTCAGGTTGCAGAACATTGGCTTTGTATTTCAGGCATATAATTTAATACCTGTATTTACAGCGAAAGAGAATGTTGAGTTTATAATGCACCTCCAGGGAAGGCCTAAAATTGAACGCGAGAAAAGAGTAAAAGAATTGTTGAATGCCGTTGGACTGGGTGACAGGATGGATAGCAGACCGGCAAAATTGTCAGGAGGACAGCAGCAAAGAGTTGCAGTTGCACGTGCCCTGGCATCTAAACCAAAGTTTATTCTCGCGGATGAGCCTACGGCAAACCTGGATTCGAAATCAACCGAAAATCTCCTGGATATTATGGAGAGGCTGAATAAGGAAGAAAATGTCACATTCATTTTTTCAACTCATGATGCAAGAGTTGTAAAAAAAGCCAGAAGAGTAATAACAATAGAAGACGGGAAAGTGGTCAGTGATGAGCATAGGAAATAATAAATAAATATTGATCCTAAAACAGGAATTATGGGCAGGTTAATAAGTTTGTTCTTTCTGATTTCAATATTCTCCGGCAACATAGTAGTAGGTCAGGAAGACGAGAAAACACGAAATATTGAGTTAAATGGATATGTATCAAACATGCAATCTGTTCAGTATGAAAACCTGAATGATCTATGGATGACCGAAAATCTCCTGCACAACAGACTGAATTTCAAATGGTATATAACTGATAAATTATCATTTTCACTGCAATTCAGAAACAGGTTTATTTATGGTGACATGATCAGGCTGGATCAATTATTAAAGGAATTTGGTGATCAGGCCGGGAGTGATTCTCTTTCGGGAATTTCCTCAATTTTTGGCATTGATCCTGGTAACCTGACTTCAGGGGCAGCCGGATATAATAACTATGTTGACAAT
>CAZBUF010000004.1:0-2634 GCA_964495025.1 uncultured Bacteroidales bacterium
TGGCAAAACAAAATGCAAACATTGAGGTTCCTCCATATATTATTGCTGCGATACTGCCACCAGTTCCATAATCATTAATGGGACTATACAATAGAATAGTGTAATTGCCATATTTCTCACCTGACCATGTAACATTATAACCACTTGATCGAAATAGATATAATGCTGTATAAAAATTAAAATAATCTCTATCTGCTTTAGTCATTTTTTGGGGATCAGAAACATTTGGTAATATATATTTCTGTTTGACTTCCCTGAAAGTTACTGTTTGTCCCAATGGATTTTTATATTCTCCTGTTAACGAATTGTAAGAATAATGATCACTTGACAAAACACTGCCATCAGAGGTTACAAATACATCATGATCGGAATCATATCGGGCACAACTTCCCCGGTAATAAAAAGTAGCTCCGTTATGCTTATAAGCATCTGACATCATATAGAAATCCAAATAAGTATACCCGCTCGGATCAACATATTTCAAAGGATTGTTTATACAATAAGAATAGCTGTTATAGTTTTGTGTATTTCCTGCATCCTGTATCAGGGGATCAACACTCAAAAACCTTCCCAGTAAAGGATCGTACATTCGACCGTTCATATTGATCAGCCCGAAATCATCGAGGTGTTCATGGCAAGTATAACCACGGTCAGTTACCGGCATTGAAGGGATATTATCATAGGTCCAGTCCGAGGGGTTGCGCCGGCGGCCCCACGCATCAAAGCTGTTTTCCTGAACAATATCCTGGCTTGCATCGGTAATAACATTTATCGAGCCCAGGTGATCAAGATGAGTATAATACATGGATCCCATGGAGCCGGAATATTCGTAAATTGCACACAAACCGTTACCTCCTGAAATATAACATAGCTGGCGTTCATTTTCACTTTCATCGATTACAACTTCATACATTCCGCCTGCTGCAAATAATTTTGTCTTTTCCAGAGTTTCATCATCATAAAGCTCTGTGCGGATACGGCTGAATCCGTTTCCGTAATATATATTTAGTTCCTTACTGTCCTCTGTTATCTGTTTTACCTTATCATAATCAGTATATTCAATATCCTGCTCATCAGATAACAACGCAAGGGCATCCTGTACAGGATCAAGCTCCTCGACAGCACCCGGCTTTGAAGAGCTGTATGTATAATCCCCGGCATCGTATTTTGAAGTGATATTTCCGCTGTTATTGTATCCTATTTCCAGTATTGCAGATGATGCATCCGTGATTGTTTCCAGTCTGCCCAGGTTATCATACTCAAATGATTCGCTAAGGCTGTTAACCAGGTCCGAACGCTGTGTAAGCTGTCCGTGTTGTACATCCCATGAATAGCTCATATCCATTTTATCTGTTTGCGAATTTGATACGGTAATACCTGTTACAAAGTTAAAATTATTATAACTAATTTCAGAAGTAAGTCCGTTGCCGAGTAAACTTTCGGTATATGCACCGTTGGGATGCTGGGTGACGCCCTGCCAGATAAGGTCATTATTATCACCCCGCCTTACATATTGCAGTTGTCCGTTGTTATATGTGTATTTAACTGAGAAATTATTAGGATAAGTAAGTTCATTAACCTGACCATAACTATTATAGTCGTAATCAGTTGTAAAAGTGCGTCCCGAATGAGTTTCAGTAAAATAGTCAATCCTGGTCAGGGCATCGTAAAAGTAATCTGTTGAACTGCTGTTGCCTCCCTCCGTAAATCCTATTGTACTGACCAGTCCTGTTTTGCGTGTGTCGTAAGTATAAGACTGGCTGAATGTACTTGTGGATAATGATGTTAGGCGCCCCAGTATATCATACGCCAGCGTAAAGCCTGCTTTCGGAGTTGTCTGGGAAATAAGGTCTCCAAAATTGTTGTAACTGTATGAAACCGGTCCGTATGAAGGATCCGTAACACCATTTTGCCTCCCATAAGTGTCGTAACCAAAAGTTATTGTTTTATCCGGTGAAACAATGCTATTGATACCTCCTGATTTATGATATGTATAATTTACAGTACCACCGTTATCAGTTACCGATGCAACTGTGCCATCGGCATTAACTGTCTGTGATTTATTATAACCGTTTGTCTGGGTTAATGATACTGTTCTGCCTGAATAATTCCAAATGACAGTATTACCGGAGCCGTATGAACTTATGGTCTGCACTCTTCCATAATCGTCGTAAGTATAATTTGTCCATACCTTGTTGCTAAAACCGGAATTATAATTATTGGTAACTTTTTCTAATTTACCATTAGTATAATACTGAGCATCTTTATATATATCCTGGCCGTTCATGTTCTTGTTAACAGTACGTATCTCCCTGCCCAGCTTATTGTAATATGTTACGGTTTGTGGCATTCCGGTTTGCTGGATTGTAGTCTTATAAAACGATCCTGTTATTTCATCATTTGCCCATAACATATCCTGTGTTATTTCATTGTTATCGGGCAAGGTGGTTTTTATAAGTTTTCCAAAACCGTCATAATCGTAACTTGTAGTCAATTCTTTTACATCAGTTGATTCAAGTATATTGCCGTATTTATGATCATATTCAGCGCTGTATGTATGATTGAGGGCATTAGTTTCGCTGTCAGTAAACCTATATTTACTATCGAAGGTTTTCTCAACATACCGTGTTACAC
>CAZBUF010000005.1:0-3537 GCA_964495025.1 uncultured Bacteroidales bacterium
GACTATTCGTGCATGCCAAAGGTATGGATATCCGCTATCCTGAATTATATTAATAATAATGAATCATTAAAAAAAAGAATTAATGTCTTCTTTGCATATACGCCCAAGAAATTTGTTCCCGGGGCTAAAAAATCAGTTGAATCTCTCGGCCCTATTTCACAGGCTGATGAACCGTTAAAAAATGATAAAGGCATCTCATTACTTGCAGGATTGGATAACAGCCTTGATTCGACCATGAAACTAATAGAGCAGGTGAAGCCTCAGAAAATATATGCATTTGTCCCTGAACCCGCCTTTCATGAAGACTATACAAGATCTGTCCTGGAAATAAATAAACCTTTGCTGGATATGATTGATAAGGACAATATAATAATGTACCCTGCAAAGAACCCGGACCAGATAAATTCCCTGCTAACGTCGTTATGCCTGGAATTACGTCTGGACTCAAGGATAATAATAGTACCACAGGGGCCAAAAACCTTTACTTTAACATCTCTTCTTTTATCAATTCGTTATCCTGATATCAAACTGTGGGAGATAATCTCCAGGGACAATGCATATAACCCTGACGAAGGAATTGCATCAGGAGAGCCTGTAGTTCTCAAGACAATTTTCTGCGATGACGACGAGGATGAATATTACTAGCCCCCCGGACAACTTCAGGCATCAGACTTCCTGTCAATAAACAGCATATTGGCTGGCCTCCCTTATAGCTTTTTATAATACATCTAAAAACATTTTTTATATCTTATATGTTATAATAGTATTAACTATCTTTATGTTAGTATTATCAGAAATTTTAAGTTTTATTACTGATTCTGTATATATTCTTAATTTTATAGAACGTAAAATCTTTTATTATGGCTAATTATGAAATAGTAATGCCCAAGATGGGTGAGAGTGTTCAGGAAGCCACAATTACCAGATGGTTCAAAAAAGAAGGGGATAAGGTCAATGAAGACGATGTGCTGCTTGAGATTGCTACTGACAAGGTTGATACTGAAATACCTTCACCTGTTGCCGGTGTACTTGGTAAGAGGTTATATAAAGAGAATGATGTTGTGCCCGTGGGAGTGGTAATAGCTATTCTGGATACCGAAGGTAAAAGCGTTAAAAAGGATGATGCTCCGGAAAAGGAGAAAGCAATAAGTAAAGCCCCCGAAAAGGTTGAAGCCCCGGCCGGTATATCACAGATGGCCAGGGACAAAGCTGAGACTGCAAAGCCTGTAAGGCAGGAAGTTACAGGAAAACAGCAGGAATCAGTCCGTTTTTACTCTCCTCTGGTAAAAAGTATTGCCCTGAAAGAAAATATACCTGTTGAAGAGCTGGATTCAATAACGGGTAGTGGCTCAGGAGGGCGTGTAAACAAGCAGGACATATTGAATTACCTGGAAAACAGAACGGCGCCACAGAGGCCGGCGGCTGCAGGAATGCAGGCAAAAGAAGACCTTTCAAGGTTCTTCATTCCCGCCGGGCCGGGAGATAAGGTAATACAAATGGACAGGATGAGAAAGTTAATCGCTGAACATATGGTTTTATCAAAACGCATATCAGCTCATGTGGCCAACTTCATTGAAGCAGATGTTACAAACCTTGTGATATGGAGAAACAAAGTTAAGGCCGGCTTTCTGGCCAAAGAAAACCAGAAACTAACTTTTATGCCTGTATTTACTGAGATTACTGCTCATGCTCTTAAAAAATATCCGCAAATAAATGCCTCGGTTGACGGAGATAATATTATCCTCAGGAAAAATATTAACATAGGATTTGCCGTGGCATTGCCTTCAGGCAACCTTATTGTGCCTGTGATAAAGAATGTCGATCAAAAGAACCTCGTAGGATTGACCGTTGAACTGAATGATCTTGCTGAGGCGGCAAGGAACAATAAGCTTAATCCCGATGATATTCAGGGAGGGACATTTACAATCTCCAATTTCGGCACCTTCAGGAACATGACAGGCACTCCTGTGATAAATCAGCCGCAGGTGGCTATCCTGGGGACAGGAACAATTGAAAAGAAACCTTCGGTGCTGGAGACCCCAACCGGTGATGTAATTGCCATCCGCCATAAAATGATACTATCATTATCGTATGATCACAGGGTAGTTGACGGGGCGCTGGCCGGGGAATTTCTTCTTGAGATAAAGAACCTGCTGGAGCAGTATGATATTAACAGGACTTTATAATCAGGTTATTGATTTCAAATAAGCATTAATATGGAAATACCTAAGAGATACAGCATAAAATCAACAAAAAAGGAAATCCTCGCCAGGTGGTACAGGTTAATGGTAAGGGGACGTGCCTGGGATGACAGGGCTCCGAATTATTTAAAGCAGGCTCTGGGCTGGTCATATCATGCACCTGCTGCCGGCCATGACGGCATCCAACTGGCCACAGGACAAATATTTGACAGGAAGACCGATCACCTCTTTCCGTATTACCGTGACCTTGTGACATGTGTGTCAGCAGGACTTACTTCCGAAGAAATCATCTATAACGGGTTATCAAAAGATGCTGATGTTGCAGGCGGCGGAAGACATATGTCAAATCACTTTGCAAAGCCCGCATGGAACATTCATAACGTATCATCATGCACTGGTAATCATACTCTTCATGCCACAGGTGTTGCAAGAGGCATGAAGAAATACGGACATAAAGGCGTTGCAATAAGTTCACAGGGAGAATCGTCATTTTCGGAAGGGTATGTTTATGAAGCTGTAAACGGCGCATCAAAAGAAAAGCTGCCGGTAATTTTTGTCATCCAGGATAACGGATACGGAATATCCGTGCCAAAGTCCGATCAGACCGCAAACCGTAAAGTGGCAAACAACTTCTCAGGATTTAAAAATCTTAGAATAATTCATTGCAACGGCAAGGATGTTTTTGATTCAATGAATGCAATGGCTGAAGCTAAAAACTGGAGTATTGAAAATCAAAAGCCGGTAATAGTGCAGGCAAACTGTATAAGAATACATTCTCATTCAAATTCTGACAAGCATGAGCTGTACAGGGATGATTACGAGTTGAATTATGTTAGTGAATATGATCCCCTGGCGAAATTCAGGCGTTTATTATTGCGTTACAAAAGGCTCAGGGAAGATGAACTTATTAAAATTGAAGAAGATATAAAAGCTGAGATCAAAGAAGCACATAATAAAGCTCTTAAGGCCACTGATCCAAATCCTGCATCAATATTCGACTTCGTTATTCCCGAACCATACAAGGCGGAAAAATATCCTGACGGGACACATGATGACAATGGGCCGAAAAAGAAAATGGTTGAGGCCCTGAATGAAACACTGAAATCAGAATTCAGGATAAATCCCGATACATATATATGGGGGCAGGATATGGCTTATAAAGAGAAAGGCGGCATCTTCAACGTTTCAAAAGGTATGCAGAAGGAATTTGGCGCTGAGAGAGTATTCAATGCTCCTATTGCAGAAGATTTCATTGTGGGCACTGCCAATGGCATGTCGAGATTTGATCCTAAGATCCGTATCGTTATCGAAGGTGCGGAATTTGCTGATTATTTCT
>CAZBUF010000006.1:0-2874 GCA_964495025.1 uncultured Bacteroidales bacterium
CTCCTGGATTTCATTAATTTCTTTCACTTCTGCTTGTGTTGAAAGTTTAATAAAAAATATTTCAATTCCTTTTATCCTGATTTTCACTTAACCGGGATCATGAAAACATGGATTTTACTTTCTCAATGGCTTCACACAGGATATCTATTTCATGTTTAGTGTTATACAATGCAAATGATGCGCGAATCGTACCATCAATGTTGTATCGCTGCATAACCGGTTGTGCACAATGAGTCCCTGTTCTGACTGCTACTCCCATTTTATCAAATATCATCCCGGCATCATAGGGATGGATATCGTCTATATTAAATGATATGATCGATATTTTTTCCCTTGCTTTTCCATATACCCTGATATGATCCGTATTCTCTAACCTGTACTCAACATATTGCTGCAGTTCCTTTTCATGTTCAGCAATGTTTGCTTTACCCAGCCTGAAAATATACTTTATAGCTTCTTCAAGGGCAATAGCACCAACATAGTTGACTGTTCCCGCTTCAAATTTATACGGAAGCTCATTATAGGTTGTTTTTTCAAATGTTACCGTATGTACCATTTCACCACCGCCCTGAAAAGGGGGTATCTCTTCCAGCCATTTTTCCTTGCCATACAGTACCCCTATGCCCGTTGGTCCGTACATTTTATGGCCCGAAAATACAAAAAAATCACAATCAAGCTTTTGAACATCTATCTCCAGGTGCTGCACTGATTGTGCACCGTCAATTAATACAGGAATATTTCTCTGATGGGCTTTTTCAATTATTTGTTCAACAGGATTTATGGTACCAAGGACATTTGATACATGAGTAACTGCTACTATTCTGGTTTTCGGGTTGAATAATTTTTCATATTCATTCATCAATAATTCACCGTTATCATTAAATGGTATTATTTTAAGGCTTGCATTTTTTCGTTCACATAGTATCTGCCACGGCACAATATTGGAATGATGCTCCATTGCCGTTATTATTATTTCATCGCCGCTGTTCACATATTTTTCACCAAAAGAGAATGTCAGTCCGTTTATTGATCCTGTTGTGCCGCATGTAAAAATAATCTCATGGTCGAACCTTGCATTTATGAACTCCCTGACGGTTTTTCTTGCACGTTCATATGATTCTGTTGATTGTTCGCTAAGGTAATGAAGGCCCCTGTGAATACTGCTGTTGGAATATGAATATACATTACTGATGCAATTAATAACGCAAAGGGGCTTCTGGGTTGTTGCCCCGTTATCCAAATAAACCAGCGGTTTGTCATATACTTTTCTTGTAAGAATAGGAAAATCCTTTCTTATTTTTTCAACATTGAAATTCACAGGCAAATACTTTATTTTATTTTAACCACATTTGATATCACATTCATTACATCTTGAAAGCTCCCCTCTGAGTCTTCTCTCAACAAGGCCGATTATCCTTCTCTTAAGATATTCCACCTGTATCTTGCTGATGATCTCATTTGCAAAAGCATACATCAGTAAATGCTTTGCTTCTCTCTCGCCAATACCTCTGGATTTGAGATAAAACAAAGCTTCATTATCCAGCTGGCCCACAGTGGCGCCATGGCTGCATTTAACATCATCAGCATATATTTCAAGATGTGGTTTGGAATACATTTTAGCTTCATCCGATAATATGATATTATTATTTCTCTGAAAAGCTTCCGTTTTCTGTGCGTCGCCACTCACATATATTTTACCGTTAAAAACACCTGTAGCCCTGTCATCAAGTATCCCTTTAAACAGCTGGTTGCTTTTGCAGTTAGGCTTATCATGCTTAACATAAGTATAACTTGTGATGTGTTGCTGCAGGTCACATAAGAAAAGTCCGTATATGTTGTTTTCGCATCCCTCTGCATTAAGCTTTATAAATACATTATTCCTGATCAGCCCTCCGTGCAGGGATATTGTGTTTGTAGTAACATTACTGTTGGATTCCTGCTGAATAAATGTATTTGAAATCTGTGTCGAAATATTGTTTTCATTCTGAATTTTCGAATAATCAACAAATGAATTATCATTTGCATATATTTCAGTAAGTGTATTCGTCAGGTAACTTCGGTTACAGATCGTGTGATCGCACACTATTATGCGGGCCTCTGAATTTTCATCAGTAACAATTAAATTACGGCGGAAAATCCTCAGGTTTTTAAAAGAATAACAAAGATTGATAATCTGTATGGGTTTTTTCAAAGCAGCACCTTTTGGAACATATATGAAAATGCCATCCTGCGCAAACAGTGTATTTAAGGCCACCAGTCCATCAACGGCAGAATCAGCCCTTTTTGAGTAATACTTTTTGAATATTTCCGGATATTTGACGGATGCTTCGGCAAAACCACATATAATAACATCATCAGGTAATGATTGTGGATCAGCATTCCCGTAATAAAATCCGTTTAAAAGAATCACAACATAAGTGTCAAGTTCCGGTACATCGCATTTGAATATATCACTTAAGTTTAGTTTGAAAAATTTATCAATAGAAAATTCCGATATATAATCCCCCGCAAAAAAAGGCTCTATATCAGTATATTTGTAGGCTTCGTTTTTTTTGTCAGGAATACCGATCCTGTTAAAATCCGCTAATGCTTTCTTTCTGTGTTTATTTACCTCAGTTCCCGCATTGTCGTTTATCCGGGATGAATTGGCATTATAGACATCAATCAGCCCCTTTTTAATATTTTTTAATATATCGGCTTCACTCATAAATGCATAAAAAACAAAATGACATAAAAAAATCAATCACCTTCTTCATTAAGCCAGTCATAGCCCTTCTTTTCCAGCTCCAAAGCCAGTTCCTTACCACTTGTTTTTACTATCCTTCCCTTATACAGTACATGTACAAAGTCAGGTATGACATATTCCAGGAGCCG
>CAZBUF010000007.1:0-6661 GCA_964495025.1 uncultured Bacteroidales bacterium
CATTAAGATTTGTCCTTATAAAAAACCTGTCCCTGAAATGGGCAATATCATATTCCAGATCCCTTTCCCTCGGGCAGAACAGATTAAAACCGGCATCAGGTGCATCAGCATCAGCAAACCTGTATTCATTTGACAGGGTGCTGGATGATGCAATAATTATATATTTTCTTGATTTTGTTTTATAGACATAGGTAAAGAAAGTATCATCCTTTTCTCTGAATATCTCTTTATCACCGGATATATCAGTACCCATATTATGTTTCATGACTTTATATGGCCTTAGTGTTTCGATATCTTTTGATGTGTAAAATACTGTTTTATTGTCATTTGCCCATGCTGCCATACCACTGGTATTTGCCAGCTCATCCTTTAATATTTCACCTGTTCTTAGATCCTTGAAGCAGATGGTATACAGCCTTCTGCTCAGTGTATCAACGCCAAAGGCAACATAGTTGTTATCCATACTGATACTATACCCTGCAACATCATAATATTCATACCCCTCAGCCATTTTGTTCACATTCAGTATTACCTCCTCTTCAGCTTCCAGTGTCTCTTTTTTTCTGCAATATACAGGGTATTCATTACCACTTTCATATCTTGTATAATAATAATAACCATTTTTAAAATATGGTACTGACATATCTTCCTGCTTGATCCTGCCTATGATCTCATTATATATCTTATCCTGTAACTTTTCAGTATCCTTCATCACGGCTTTTGTATAGTCATTTTCCTGTTTGATATATTTTATGACTTCGGGATTTTCTCTTTCATTCAGCCAGTAATAATTGTCAATCCTTGTATGATCATGTATCACCAGTTCCTTGCTTATTTTCTTTGCTACGGGAGTATTCATAGTTCTGTTCATAGTTTTGTTATCACAT
Organism: uncultured Bacteroidales bacterium; assembly: GCA_964495025.1. Classification (GTDB taxonomy): domain Bacteria; phylum Bacteroidota; class Bacteroidia; order Bacteroidales; family UBA10428. The sequence goes on from CAZBUF010000007.1 coordinate 888, forward strand.
GTTTCTGCCAGGTATGCCAGGAAGATTAAAATTATTATCTTAATCACTATCGACTTTTTATTATTCATTTTATAATAATATCAGGATTGAAGTTTAAAATTATAAAATTCTATATTCCTTTCATCGATAACTGAATTCTTTTTCTGTCGATGTCCACTTCAAGGACTTTTACTTTTATATGCTGGTGAAGGGTAACAACTTCAGAAGGGTTGCTGACAAAACGGTCAGCCATCCGGGATATATGAACCAGCCCGTCCTGTTTTACGCCAATATCGACAAATACGCCAAAATTTGTAATATTTGTTACAATTCCGGGAAGGATCATGCCGACTTTTACATCGTTAACGGAATATACTCCTTCAGCAAATTCAAAGACCTTGATAATTGTTCTGGGGTCCCTTCCCGGTTTTGCAAGCTCGAGCATAATATCTTTAAGTGTCGGGATGCCGATGTTACCGACGGCATATTTATTAAGGTCTATTTTTTCTCTAAGGTCTTTGTTATCAATTAATTCCTGTATAGATACTCCTGCATCCCCTGCAATCTTATTTATTATATGGTAACTTTCAGGGTGTACAGCTGTATTATCAAGCTGGTTTGACCCGTTTCTTATTCTCAGGAACCCTGCTGATTGTTCATAAGCTTTATCGCCCATAAGGGGTACTTTTTTTAACTCTTCCCTTGAATCAAACGCGCCGTTGTCTGTCCGGTAGTTAATAATATTCCGGGCCAGCTGCGGACCGAGGCCGGATACATACGTTAACAAATATTTGCTTGCAGTGTTCAGATCCACTCCAACATTATTTACACAACTTTCAACAACATCATCAAGACTTTTCTTCATCAATGTCTGATCGACATCATGCTGATATTGCCCCACACCAATGGATTTGGGGTCGATCTTCACTAATTCCGCCAGCGGATCCATTAACCGCCTGCCAATTGACACTGCTCCCCTGACAGTAACATCATATTGTGGAAATTCCTCCCTGCCAACAGCTGAGGCCGAATAAACCGATGCTCCGGCTTCGTTCACTATAAACACCTGCAGTTCACGATCAAACTTCAATTTTTTGATGAATTTTTCAGTTTCACGGCTTGCTGTTCCATTCCCTATAGCTATTGCTTCAGTTTTGTACTGGCTCACGAGAGTGTTTATCTTTTTTGCTGCCAGCCTGGTTTCATTCTGAGGGGGATGAGGAAAGATCGTCTCATTATGTAACAGGTTGCCCTGTGCATCAAGGCATACAATCTTACAGCCCGTACGATAACCTGGATCTATTGCAAGTACCCTTTTTTGTCCATAAGGCGAAGCCATAAGCAATTGCCTTAGATTCTCTGCAAACACTTTTATTGCAGTGATGTCAGCAGTGGTTTTTGAGCTTGCCCTGAATTCATTTTCAATTGAAGGGGCCAGCAGTCTTTTGTAGGAATCACTTACTGCAATTTCCACCTGCTCCGAAGCATCACCGGCAGCTTTTACAAAAAGCTTTTTCAGTATGCCCGCCGCCTCTTCATTATCAGGTCTTATTGATAATCTCAGAAATCCTTCGCTTTCTCCGCGCCTCATAGCTAGCACTCTATGCGACTGGCATTTATTCAGCGGTTCGTAAAATTCAAAGTAATCCGTGTACTTAATGCCATCCTGCTCTTTTCCTTTAATAACATTTGAAATAATATACGCTTTATCTGTAAACAACTTACGTATATGATGTCTTGCCTGTTTATCCTCATTTACCCATTCAGCAACAATGTCCCTGGCACCTTGTAATGCATCATCAACGCTTTTGACTTTCTCAGTAATAAATTCTTTTGCCTTTTCCCGAATATCCGCTTCTTTCTGCTCCATAATAATGAGGGCAAGAGGCTCCAGCCCGAGTTCTTTTGCCACCGATGAACGGGTTTTTCTTTTTGGTTTGAACGGCAGGTAAAGATCTTCAAGTTCAGCCTGGCTGCCTGCCAGCTCAAGCTTATTTCTGAGTTCGCCGGTCAATTTGCCCTGTTCATTAATAGAATTAATGATGCTTTCCCTTCTTTTGTCAATTTCTGTTAATTTATTCAGCTGATCTCTTATTAATCCAATCTGCACTTCATCCAGACTGTCGGTGGCTTCTTTCCTGTACCTGCTGATAAAGGGAATTGTCGAACCTTCAGCCAATAACCTTATGGTATTTATAACCTGCTTTGTTTTAACATTAAGATCCCTGGAAATAATGTCAACATGTTTTTCTTTCATATCCGGAAAATATATAATAGGTAATCTGGTTCGGCCCATGCTTCACCATTATTCGCGGTATTAATTCTTTACTGACTGTGAATATTGAAGAATCAGGTCATTTAATTTTTGTAATGAATCAGCGGATTTTGTGATATCTTTAATATTTCCGGATTCATTCATTTTATTAACACTTTCTGTTTTATATAATATAATTAACGGACTTGCTGTTTTACCGTATTCAGAGTTTTTAAATTTATTGATAAATTCACCCTCACTTATAGCTGAATTCTCAGCATCAAAAATAATTATGTGAGGCTTTATTTCCTGGATCAGATTAAGGGCTTTCCTACTTTCCTGTATGGTAATTGTAACAATGTTTTCATCAGGTAGTGACATTATCAGATGTTCCAGCTCATTTACATTCTCACTTATTATTATTACTTTGTTCTTCTGAATATCTTTAATGCCAAGCAATCGCGTAATCATTGACATCAGATCTTTTATCTCAACAGGCTTATGTAAAATATGTTCGTAATTATAAATTGCCTTGCTGGGATTATTGTCCAGTTCAGTAACAATTATAACCGGAATGCTGCATGTTTCGGAATTAAACTTTATTTTCCTTAATATCTCATAACCTGTCATTCCGGGTAATTTCAAAGTCAGTATAATTATTTCAGGCAGTATCTGAAAAACCTTTTTTAATCCTTCTTTTCCGTCTTTTGCAAATATCAGCTGAAAACTATTATCTCTAAGATATTTGTCATAGTAATATCTTGTTTCAGCATCATTTTCAATAATAAGTATCCTGTTCTTTATATCTGTTTTATTTTCCTGAACACCATTAATCAAGGAAAAATCCTTTTCTTTTAAATTATGCTGCAGAGTCCTGAAAGGAATAGAAAATTTCATTAACGTCCCCTTGTCAGGTTCGCTTTCAACATTTATTGTCCCTCCTAACAGTTCAACAAGGTTTTTGCATAAGGCAAGCCCCAGTCCGGTGCCTTTATATTTCTTTTGATCGGAACTGTCAATCTGGGCAAATTTTTCAAATATCAGTGTCAGGTTTTCCTTTGCAATACCTATTCCTGTATCTTCAACTTCAAAATAAAGAAATTCGTCAAGCTTATGTATTCGTAACTGTATCTTGCCTTTATGCGTGAATTTTACAGAGTTACTTAACAGGTTGGTTAATATCTGGTACAACTTCCTGGAATCAGAAATAATTGTTTCAGGGATGTCCGGATTTTTCCTTACATAAAAACGTATATTCTTTCCTTTTATAAGCTCCTCTACCATACTTTTCAGATCGATAATAAGCTTATCAAGGGGAAAAGGGTTGAGTGTTACAGTGGTTTTCCCGGATTCAATTTTTGCCACATCCAACAGATCATTAACAAGATCCAACAGCCTTATTCCACTTTGGCTGATATGTCTGAGCCCTTCCACCTGCTCCCCGGTAAGTCCTTTACTGTCATATTTTAAAATAGACTTTGAAATTCCGATTATTGCGTTCATTGGAGTACGGAATTCATGGCTCATATTAGCAAGAAACTCACTTTTTGATTTATTTGCCTTTTCAGCCATATTTATTGCGTATTCTGTCTCCTCCTCGAACTGTTTTCTTTTGGTATTGTCGATAAAACTTTCAAGATAATATTGTTTACCATTCAGAAGTATTGATGTTATGTTTCTGATAACAGGGATCTTATCTCCCGATTTGGTTATTATTTTTCCTTCAATATCAAATAGTTGCTTGTTACCAATATTTTTGTACGGTAAATCAGATGAGAGAACACTGCTTATCTTTTTCCCTTTAAGCCCGGAAGAGCTATAACGCGAAAGGTTCAACGCATAATTATTAGCATCAATTATTGTTTCACTTTCTTTTTCAAGTACAATAATTCCGGTTTGAGTAGCACAAAAAACTTTTTTCATAAACTCCCGGTTATCCGCTGCAGTTCCACCTGTTTTTTTTCTATTGCGGATCATTAGTATAAGAAGGATAGTAAGAAGTGAAATAAAGATACTGTTTATAATGATAATGATCAGGGGGCTTAGGGCGGATATGGCCGAAAGTGATGTTTTTATAGGAGTAATAACAAAACTGATATTATCCGCGAAACTGCAAGCCATTAATTTATTAAGCAACATATGCTCATTATTTTAAAATAACTGCAATTAATATAAATATGAAATTAATTACAATCTTTTCAATTTACAGGGAGAATCCAGTTTTAAAATTAATATAAAATGTTGTTTATTCTAAAAAACCTTAATTATAATATTGATTATTCCGGTGATCAATAAAATTTAATAAGGCAACCGGGTTATTTGATCAGATGAAACTGAACCAGGCTTTCCTTAATAAGGAATGCTGAGAATATTAACAGGAAAAATCCCAGAAGTTTTATTGCGAGGATATAGAATTTGCTTTGCAGGAATTTTTTAGATTTTTCAACAGCTACTGCAATAATAATTTTCGAGCCGACAAGGAATATGTAAAATCCGAAGATAAAGCAAAGTGAAACAGCCAGTCCTGATTTATAACTTTTTAAAATTACAGGTACGCCAATTGTCATCCAGAACAGGTAGGGCTGGGGATTTAGTATATTTGCCATTACGCCTTTTTTGAGTGACCTGGTTTTCATTTCCCGTGTATTTAAATCAAAACCTTTTTGCCTGATATTTTCGAATGCAAGGTACCCTATATATAATGCCCCGATAAATGATAATATACCAAGGAAATAACTGTAACCTGAAAATTTTAACAAGATGAACAATGAAACAAGCACAATAGGAAAATCAGTAATCAGGGGGCTGCAGGCAACCAGAATACCTTCCTTCCTGTTATGCCTCAATGTCTCTGAAATCACAAGAATAAGCAATGGCCCCGGTGATATCCCTGCAGTTAAACCAAGTGTAATTCCAAGAAGCAGATATGTTGTCATAAGTCCAATGTTATTTATAATAAACCTGACATGGCAAGTTTACTAAAAATTTCACAACATACCCATGCATCAGTGGCTGCATATTCCAGTTGTTTCTGCTGCAGTATATCGTTTTCCCAGTTTGAAGTCTGCTGACTCTTTGAAATTCTGATCCCAAGAATATTTGCAGCCAGCTTTTTTAACCCCTTGTCCTCAATACCAAATTTTATTACATGTTGCTGAAGATCAATAAAACCGCCAGGGACAAAGGGTCTTATTTTTTTTATATCATTAATGTCATCTTTCAATGCAACTCCTACCTTAATGATATTTTTATTTTCTAAGATCCTTATCAAAAAATCAGGTATGCCTGTCAGGTTGATCCTGAAAATAAAAGCGCACCGGGAGGTCGCCAGTTGTATAAGCGATATATTATTTTTTTTCCCTTTTTTAAAAGTCGGTCTTGTTTCAGTGTCGAAGCCGAAAATATCTGTGTTTTTCATTTTTTCTATAATGGAATTTGCTTTGCTGATACTGTCAATCAGATATATGCTCCCTTCAAATTTCTTTACCGGAAGGTCATAAATCTGTTCTTTGGTAATTTTTGATTGAAAATTATAATTTTT
>CAZBUF010000008.1:0-2925 GCA_964495025.1 uncultured Bacteroidales bacterium
AGTTTGGTATACACATAATATAACTAATATTGGCAAAGATGATTTATATACATTATTTTGGATAAACGAATTTTTTGATCCGGCTGATCCCGATACATTTTACGAAGAGGTATAAATTAATCTTCAATATATGAATAAAAATAAAATCAAAGTTATTACAATAGTGGGGACAAGGCCTGAAATCATAAGGCTTTCATGTGTAATTTCACTGCTTGATGAATACGTTAATCAAATTTTTGTTCATACAGGCCAGAATTACGATTATGAACTAAATGAGATTTTTTTCAAAGACCTTAAGATACGAAAACCTGATTATTTTTTAGGAATAGATACATCAACATTAGGCAGTGGCGTAGGAGATATTATTAGAAAATCAGAAGAAGTGCTGATTAAAGAGAAACCTGATGCCTTACTGGTTTTAGGTGATACAAATTCGTGCCTGGCTGCATATATGGCAAAAAGATTAAAAATCCCCATATATCATATGGAGGCTGGAAACAGATGTTTTGATTTCAATGTACCTGAAGAGATTAATCGCAGGATTATTGACCATATTGCTGATTTCAATCTTGTATATACCGAGCATGCCCGAAGACATTTGATTTCCGAAGGATTACCCCATAGAAGAATATATCTTACGGGTTCACCTATGAACGAAGTAATCAATCATTACAAGCCAAAAATTGAAAATTCTCAAATATTGCATGAATTAAAACTGGAAAAGAAGAAATATTTTATTGTTTCTACTCACCGCGAAGAAAATGTAGATAATAAAAATAATTTAAGGAATATAATTATTATTTTGAATAATCTTGCTAAAGAATACAAAATACCTGTTATTGTATCAACTCATCCGAGAACTCAAAAGTGGATAAAAGAAATTAAGGATTTAAAATTTGATTCTTTGATCAGATTTTTAAAACCATTTGGATTTACTGACTATGTTCATTTACAAATGAATTCTCTCTGCACAATATCGGATAGTGGAACAATTAGTGAAGAATCGGCTATTTTAGGATTTCCGGCTATTTCATTGCGTAATTCCATGGAACGTCCGGAAGCACTTGATGCAGGGACTATTATTTTAACCGGTTTTGATAATAAAGCAGTAATGAATTCAATTAAACTTGCGATTTCAGAAGGGGAAAAAGATATAACCAAAAGTATTCCAAAAGAATACTGCATAAATGATACATCCTGGAGGGTAGTAAAATTAATTACAGGGACATATAAATTAAGCGGTTTGTGGAGTGGAATTGTTAATTAGTTATTGATGGATAAGATTAAGAATCGAATTTCATATGAGATAGATTCTCAATATCTTGGCGGGATCGCAATGATGTAAGCATTAGTAGCTGAAATTTGCGCCGAAGGAGATTGTTGTATTTTCCCCCTGCAGGAATTCGGGGGTATAGCGCTGTACATTGCCGGTGATATTGCTGTTGATCACTTCAACGAAAAGGAAGCAGTCATTAAATATCTGGTACCTTGCACCAAGGCTCAGGGTACTGTTTTTCCATTCTACAGATTCCATAAACGACCTGCCCAGGATAATATCCGCATCCCTGATATAGGGAATATCAGGGCCTTTCCTTGCATACGAATAATTAAGATCAACCGATATTTTGTCATGTGGCCTGTATTTCAGCCCGAGAAATATCTCATCTGCGTTATCCCTCAGATAATGGCCCATGTTGTAAGTGTTTGATTCAAACCGTGTGGTCACCAGGTCGTTCTTGTATGCAAGGGGGTTTGTACGTGTATATTCAAAGGTCAGAATAACATTATTAATCAGGTCGGTGCCGCGGATCCCCGTTTTAAAGCTCCAGTGGTTTGCATGGCTGTCCTCATCAAATATTGTCCTTATTGCCAGGGCATCCAGGAACCATGTGCCATAGACATGGAGCTTCCGGATCTGCCTTGTACTGATATCAAAAAACATCTGTGCGTTCTGCCCTGCGGTATTTGTCACCCCGTTATAGGTATGGTCAATGGATTTATAGAAGAAGAGGGGCATGAAGTAAGCCGGATGGATCCCAACATCACTATAGATAATTGAGTTTCCGACGGATATATTTAACCTTTTCAAAGGAGTAAAAGTGAACATGTTTGCTGCCATATATTTGGGATGAAACACTTCCCTGTTTGCAGAGGCGTATGTATAACTACGGAGGCTGTCAACAACCTCTGAAACGAGCCATGCATGGAAATAGTTGAATTCAAACCATTCTACAGGCTTAAGGTTAAGTTTAAACATTGCAAATGACGGGGCTTTTGCAGATATTATATTGGGGCCGTAATAGTTATTGCCCCATTCGATATGGTCCTTGATAATTGCAACGGTGCCCCATTTCCATGAATATGTTATGCCCCCTCTCATTTCGCTGTATTCATTACCTTTATATGCTCCGCCCTGCCTGTTTACCAGCCATGCTGTATCGGTAAGTATCTCACTTTCGTAGTTATCCCGCAGGCTCGCATAAAATCCCCAGTGTTTTCCCAGGTAGCCGAACACCTCACCACCGTTCCAGCGATGATAAACAGAGCCGTTCTTATTATTCCAGAACTGATATCCGAATACAGGATTTACTGAAAGTGTAAATAATGAGTCGCGGTAATAGAAAAGATCAAGGCGCTTATTGAACTTTTTTGATGCAATAAGTTCCTTATTATAATCTTTAAGGTAAAAGTCGATCTCTTTGATCTGCCTGTTGTTCAGATTAGCTGAATAACTCAATGCGTCTGACAGTGCCTGTGCAATGTCCATACGGGAGTATGGCTTAATTGCTGAATTTACGTTAGTAAGATGAAGGTTTGCCAGTTCATCAATAAACTCATATATGCTCTTATTAGAAATATGCTGATATACATTCTGAGAGTATGAATGGCAGGTGAGGATTGCCAGAGCAAATATTAATTTTAGTT
>CAZBUF010000009.1:0-2224 GCA_964495025.1 uncultured Bacteroidales bacterium
TACCCTACATAGGTGGCTATTAATTGAATATACCCGGGATCCAATCCTGTAAATGAGAAATTTCCTTCCAGATCACTTGTAGTACCTATATTCGTCCCTTCTATTATAATATTTGCAAATGGCAAAGGTTCGTTGTTTGAAATATCGAATATACGGCCCTGTATTTTTCCACTTTGTCCGTATAAAATGTTGAAGGACATTGAAAGAATAACTACAAATACCTTTATAAAATTTCTGTTTATAAACATTCTGAAGATCATCACTTTATAACTTCTTTAACTATTGTAATTCAATATAAACCTTGTTAATTATCCTTTTTGCAGTTGTAATTGTTGAAAGGTCAGTATATAACAGGCCGTTTTTACCTGAATAGTGACCATGCCCCACAGGATTTAAATAATATTTCTTTATTCCGCTGTTAATGTCAATGGTAACCGAGTATATAACCGATGGCTGACACGAGGATTTATATGCAGGATCATCAGGGTATTTATTTGTAGTCCAGTATTCATTCCAGTCCCATGGCTGGTTTATTTCCATAAGTAGCCGGAACCTGGAATTTTCTGTTGTATCTGTTTTTGCCTTAAGTGCAAAACTGCCGGCAGGAGTAGCTCCTGTGAAAGCATCTACAAAAGGTTTATCAGGGCAGGGGACATCAGCAGGTTCAGGAGAGCATTTGTGCCACCAGTAAGGGAGGGCAGCAGGCCTGGTTGCTACACCTGGCTCTGTGGTCCATAATGAATCGTTCAGCGGACCGTATCTAAAAATTCCGGATGCAAAGGAACCTGTGATGAAAAGTGTCTGAAGATAATTCCCATTCATGTCCTCTGTCCAGAAAACAAAAGTCGGATGATTATGGGCATCACCTTTTTCAAAATTTATTATCAGATTTATGCCGTTACCGTTTATGTTTGCAATGAGAGTATCTGAAAATCCTGTTTCCCCTTTTGCGGGACGGTTGGTGACACTGCAGGAAACCGGTAAACCTAGTACAAGCATAAATATTATATATCTCAAAGGATCTTTCATTTTTTTTAATTATTGTAGTGAATTATTTGAATATATTTTTAAGAGCTTTATCAATGGTTTCATAGGAAAATTTATAGCCGTCATCGAGAAGACGCGTCTATAAATCCTGTTGCACCGGTAATGATAATTTTTTTTCTGTTTTCTCTATTCATCTATGCTTAATTCTTAATAGGAAACAAGTAAATACGATTTTTTGTTTAAGAAAAATCAAAAAATTTAAACTAATTATTCAACCGGGGATACTAATTAATAGGCTGTTCATCCCTTAGTGAGTTCAGGAATTTCACCCCGATAAGCTTCTCGTACCTGCTGGTACTATCAAAATGATATACAAGGATAACATAATCATTTTCCGTTTCATAATGGCTCCCTTCAAAGTAGGTGTTATCGGCATAGGCCCGGCCTTTTCCTGCAAAAACATATTCATAGTTGTAATAACCCTGTTTTAGCAATAATGATTTTTCGTATGCGTGATTATCATAATTATATACCATTTTATTCCGGTCAGATATACTCCAGTCAGCTAATGCACCGTAAATATAGACGTCGCCGTCAACCATCGGAACCTCATAAGACATATTAAAATGCACCAGCACATAGTCGGCTTCAACATGTTTATCCCTGCCTTCCTGAACATCAACATAATATTTCCCGTTAATTTCAATTGAATAGAAATAGGGCTTGTAGGGTTTTGGTTCATCAGGAAATAATGTAATATTATAATAGGGATTAATGAATTCAATTTGCTTAATGTGCTCTGACTGGTATCTCATGCTTTTAATATCAAAATACCTGTATTCGCTTCCTCCGGGAAAGTTATTCTCATAATCATAGCTGTATTCCAGAATGTCCGGCTTAAGAAATAATGGTTTTAAACCGGTTATACAATTATCGTACCTGTTATTCTGCAGAATATTAACCCTGATATCAGAGTAGGGATCTCTGATATTATATCCTTCATGGATTATGTTAAAATCAATTTCCTGTCCGGTATCCCTGAAATCAGGAGATTTGGGCCTTTTTACCTCAGCTTTTATTCCAACCCTTTGTTCCAGTACATAAAATCTGCGTGTAATGATCAGGGAATCGGGGTTGGAGGCTTCATAAACCTGAAGAATATAGTTGCCGCTTATTTTGGGAGATATGTCTTCATTAGGAAAAGTCAATTCATAATGAATATACCCGCATGACGTAT
>CAZBUF010000010.1:0-8302 GCA_964495025.1 uncultured Bacteroidales bacterium
TAATGAAGACATAAATAAGATCGTTGCATCAGTTGTTCAGGATAATCCTGAATACGACTTTATGGCTGATGATGGCATACGACATATTTTCTGGGTTATAAGCAATAAAGAGCTCATCACGCAAATAGAAGAAATATTCAAAAATGACGTACCATGCACTTATGTTGCTGACGGGCATCATCGTACGGCTGCTGCTGCAAAAATAGCAATGGAAAAAATGCAGAGTAACCCGAAACATACCGGTACTGAGGAATATAATTATTTCATGGCAGTTCATTTCCCTTCAAGCCAGCTCAATATAATTGACTATAATCGGGTTGTAAAAGACCTGAATGAATATTCGCCCACGCAGTTCATAGAAAAACTAAGGGAAAATTTCCATCTGGCTGAAAAAGGCAGGGATGAATATAAACCTTCGTCTTTGCACGAATTCTCAATGTATATCATGGGAAAGTGGTATTCGATGAGAGCAAAAGATTCTCTTTGTAACGATGATGATCCTATAGATTGCCTGGATGTTACCGTATTATCCAAATATATTTTAGCTCCTGTCCTGGATATTACAGATCTTAGAAAATCAACTAGAATTGATTTTATAGGAGGAATACGCGGGTTGGGAGAGCTTAAGAAAAGAGTGGACAGCGGAGAAATGAAAGCTGCTTTTGCACTTTATCCTGTTAGTATGCAGCAACTTATTAATATAGCTGATACCGGCAATATCATGCCACCCAAGACAACGTGGTTTGAACCAAAGCTACGCAGCGGACTTGTAGTGCATTGTTTTGAATAATATTCGGCATCCTGTTGATCAGTAGGTACATGGGCTCCCTGATTCTCATTCAATATTACTGAAATATTTCATAAATTGCATTCTTTCAAATGCCGCAGGATCCTTTATGCTCTCCTGGCTTACTTTTCCTTTAAACTGGCTCAGATAGTTATATCCCTTTTTTTCCATCCATTTCTCAATATAACTTAACATTACGTTTATCTGTTCCATGCCATTACGGTATATTACAGATACTATCTGTACTGCACATGCACCTGCCAGTATTTGTTTAATTACTGCCTCCCCGTCATGAATCCCCGAACTTGCTACCAGATCACATTTGACTTTTTCTGACATCAGGGCAATCCACCTCAGAACATTTCCATAATCCTGCGGATTACTGTAAATATCGGCAGACTCCAGTTCAAAGCTGTCAATGTTAATGTCAGGAGTATAAAATCTGTTGAACAGCACTATTCCGGCAACTCCTGTTCCCGACAGCTTTTTTATCATAAGTCCGGGTTTTGTGAAAAAAGGGCTGATCTTGGCGGCCACAGGAATACTTACTTTACCAACGACTTTATTTACAATATCAAGATATGTTTGTTCAAAATCCCTGTCAGATAAATCCACAGAATTTAAAAATATGTTCAATTCCAGTGCATCGGCACCTGCATCCTGAAGTTTTACTGCAAAATCAGTCCATTCATAGGGAGTAATACAATTGATACTTGCAATAACATGTATAAATACTTCTTTTTTGGCATCACTGATAAGTTTCAGGTATTTGTTTACCCTATCTTCCTTTATATGCAAATCGATATAATCAAGTGTTTCCGACAGCCTGGAATAAATAAGCCTGTTATTGTCAGCATCCCTTGTTTTTGCTTCAGCTTCATGAAGTATCTCCTCTTCGAATATCGACTTAAGGACCACTGCCGCAGCCCCGTTTGATTCCAGTTTTTTAATATCCTCAACTGTGTTTGAAAGTCCTGAACTGCCAACAATTATTGGATTTTTAATTGTTAATCCCATGTATTTTGTACTTAAATCAATCATTTTCTTTCAGTTAATGATTTTATACTATGATCATACAAATAATTTATATACCGGAAAATGATACCGACATTTCCGGTTCATTTTACTTCATCTTCAACGTTTTCCTTATATACTCATGCATTCCGGCGGCAGCTTTTCGCCCGTCGCCCATAGCAAGAATTACCGTTGCTCCTCCCCTTACAATATCTCCGCCTGCAAATAATTCAGGGATCGACGACTGCATATTTTCAGGATTTACTTCTATGGTGCCCCACTTTGTTACTTTAAGTTCGGGAATGCTTTGCGGGATCAACGGATTTGGTGATACTCCAACACTTACAACAACCAGATCAACATCCATATAATATTCCGAACCTTCCATGGGTACAGGCCGACGTCTTCCCGAGCTGTCAGGCTCACCTAGTTCCATTTTCTGCACTTTTATCCTGTTCACTCTTCCGTTCCCGTCAGCAAAGTACTCTACAGGGCTGTTCAGATTTAAAAACTCTATTCCTTCTTCCTTTGCATGCATTATTTCTTCAATCCTGGCAGGCATTTCATCAAAAGATCTCCTGTAGATGATCATTGCCCGTTCTGCACCCAGGCGCTTTGCTGTTCTTACCGAATCCATTGCAGTATTGCCTCCGCCAATAACAGCCACGTTTTTCCCATAAAGCACAGGCGTATCATAACCAGGTTTTGACGCACCCATCAGGTTAACCCTTGTAAGATATTCATTTGCAGAATATATGCCAACATGATTTTCCCCCGGTATGTTCATAAACCGTGGAAGGCCGGCACCACTGCCAATATAGAAAGATACAAAACCTTCCTTTTTAAGATCTTCTATAAAAGCTGTTTTCCCAACCACAAAGTCGGTGTGGAATTTCACCCCCATCTTACGCAGGTTGTCTATCTCGTAATCAACAACACTATTAGGCAGCCTGAATTCGGGAATGCCATATTTCAATACTCCTCCAACCTCATGCAAAGCTTCAAACACAGTAACATCGTAACCAAATTTTATCATATCGCCTGCAGCCGTCAGCCCACCCGGCCCCGAACCGATTATTCCCACCCTGATATTATTTTTTTCCCCCGTAGCCGGAATGAATGATTTATCACTGCCTCTTTCAAAATCAGCTGCAAACCTTTCCAGGTGCCCTATAGCTACGGCAGGTTTTTTCAGCTTCTCAACATAAAAGCAATACATCTCACACTGCGCTTCCTGGGGGCAGACCCTGCCGCATACCGCCGGCAATGTATTTGTTTCCTTAAGCACTCCGGCCGAACTTAAGAAATCCCCGGCTTCAATGTACTTTATAAATTTAGGTATGTTTATCTCCACAGGACAACCGGCGATACAGGTAGGACTGGCGCAATCCAGACATCTCTGAGCCTCAAGTACAGCCTGTTCCCTTGATAATCCCCGGTTAACCTCACTGCTGTTTTTATTTCTTTTTTGCGGATCCTGTTCCGGCATTTTTATTCGTTTACGTGCTGTCCTCTCCTTATTTTTAAGTCCCTGCCGGAGTTTCAACCTCCATTCTTTATTTCGTTCTTCTTTCAGATACTCAGGTTCAAATGCCATATTTCCCGTTAATTTAAAATTTCAGATTTTACAATAATCACAATAACCTTATACTATTAATTTATCTTATCCAGGTATGCCCGGTATGCAATTGCTTCTTCTTCTTTATATGCCCCCAGCCTTATTAACAATTCATCAAAATCGATGTCGTGAGCATTAAATTCAGGTCCGTCAACACATACAAATTTTGTCTCACCTGCAACAGAAACCCTGCATGCACCACACATGCCGGTACCGTCAACCATAATTGAATTTAAGCTTGCCAGAGTTGGAATATTATATTTCTTTGTCAGCAATGATGCATATTTCATCATTATTGCCGGCCCGATAGTAACTGCCATGTGTACTTTTTCCTGTTTAATAACGTCTTCCATGCCCTGAGTCACTAAACCCTTATTTCCGTACGAGCCATCATCTGTCATAATAATTACCTTATCCGAATGCAATCTTATATGCTGTTCAAGGATAATAAGCTCTTTTGTCCTTGCTGCAAGTACTGTTATTATTTTGTTACCCGCCTTTTTCATAGCTTCAACTATAGGTAGCAAGGGAGCAATGCCCACACCGCCGCCGGCACATAAAACGGTTCCCTTCTTTTCAATATGGGTTGAATGTCCCAGGGGACCTACAACATCGGTCAGCGTATCGCCAATATCCAGGCATGCTACTTTGTGCGATGTCACACCCACTTTTTGTATCACCAGAGTAATCGTGCCTTTGGAGGCATCTGCCTCTGCAATGGTTAGAGGTATCCTTTCCCCTTTATCGCCTGTTCTGACAATCACAAAATGGCCGGCCTTTCTTTTTTCAGCTATCCGCGGAGCATCAATCTCAAGTTTAACAACGTTTTCTGACAGATTTTCTTTATTTACAATTTTATACATATATACTTATTGAAAAACACAATTAAGATTTGAAGCCACAAAAATAAGTTTTTTGGGCTATAGTCATAATTGAAACTTATGTTTTTTCCTTAAGAGAATATATTAATTCGGGATTTGCTACCTGTAATAGTATTATTATTTTGTATTTTATATTATCCATATCGGCCAGGAACAACTTTCAACTATTGTTTTGAACAGGTTCTGCATTTTTTTTTAACAGTTTTAAATACCCCTTCTCTTATAATAAAATCATAAAAATTTCCTGCAACACCAGTTTAAAAATTCATAGTATTAATCATTAAAAATATACCATTGGTCAATGTTTTTTTTTATTTTATCAAAACAGAACTAATGTAAGTAATGATTTTTCATTATATCCCGGCTTAATCATTTCAGACTTCGTTAAAATGAATATTAGAACATTTAATGGCTTACTGTCTGATTTTAAACATTACAGAATTTTATTATGTTAATATTTTTTAGTATATTAATACTATAAATGAATTTGTTAATTACTTTATTTGATTAAATATTACAGCATTTATATATTGTGTTTTTCATAAATTTTAAAACTTGATCCATTTGCAGTATAATACTCTCAGGTTATCAGTAAAATTCCTGCTCCTATTCTCAATAATTTTATTTATTTCAATAAATAATTTTAGTCAGACATTCAGGATTGATACACTTGACGGACAAACGGTTGAAACCTGTTCAGGTACGTTTTATGATAGTGGTGCTGATGTTGGAGATTATACTGATAACGAGAATTATACTGTAACTTTCAGTTCTACCGGCAGTGAAAGAATAATATTTGATTTCACATCCTTTGATTTAAGAAATGAAGGAGGCGATACGCTGAAGATATTCGATGGATCTGACATATCATCACCTTTGATCGGGGCTTATACAGGTGAAGGCATGACTTTCTCTGCTCAATCAACCGATACATCCCTGACTTTCCTGTTCACTTCCAACGGTTCATTAGTCAATACCGGTTGGGAAGCTACAATAAGTTGCTGCCCTATACCTGCAACATCTTCAATAACGGGTTCAAATGCAGAATGTGTTTATTCTGCAGCTATAGCATACTCTGTTGTCAATACTCCCGGATCAACATATAGCTGGATTATAGCAGGCGGCTCGCAATCCGGAGGCGCTGCTACCAGCAGTATTACCGTCGACTGGGGAAGTACAGCCGGTGCAGCCGGTGTTATGGTTGTAGAGGACAATGTCTGTACAACAGGGGATACTGTTACACTGAACGTTACGCTTTATGACCTGCCTGTAGTCAGTTTTTCCGGGCTGGATTCCGTGTACGATATTAATCTTGATGGCCCTGTTACTTTAACCGGTTCCCCGCCAGGAGGGACATTCAACGGCAACGGCATTACCGGCGATCAGTTTGATCCTTCGGCTGCAGGTCAGGGAGATCATATGATAGAATATTCATATACTGACGTTAACGGCTGCACAAATATTGATACGAACTATACAAGTGTTCGTGACTACGATGATTATTCAGGTGCCCGGCTACTAGCCAACACTGACGGCTGGTGCTCTGCTGATGGCGCATATTCAAACGGTTCAGCCAGTGCGGATATGTCAGCCGGCACATGCTGGTCAGGGGGCACAGGAAACAATGTATGGTTCAGATTCATAGCAACTACTACTTCAGTAAACATTGATGTTATTACCGGAGGTACCTATGGTACCATGAGAGGCCAGCAGGTTGCCATCTGGAATGCTTCAAACGATGAAGTCGGATGTAATAACAGCAATGACTGGTTTGCAGGAACACTGTCGTTAAGCATGGACACCCTTACAGCCGGCCATTATTACTGGATATCTGTTGATGACAGAAGGACACACGGCACCTTTACACTTTGTATTGACGATACTGCAGGATATGATTTTAAATCAGGGGCAGTTGAACTTACTGATCTGTCAGGCTGGTGTTCAGCAGATGCTGCTTATGATAATACATATGCAACACCTGATGAATCAGCAGGCACATGCTGGACAGGGGGAACAGGAAACAATGTGTGGTTTAGGTTCACTGCCACTACCGTAGCTGTGAAAATAGATATTTTAACCGGTGGAACATATGGCGGTATGCGGGGACAACAAATCGCACTCTGGAACTCCGATGGAACTGAAGTAAAATGTATTAATGGCGCTGACTGGTTCGCAGGGACTATATCACTTAGTATAGATACGCTGACTACAGGCCATGATTACTGGATTTCTGTTGACGACAGGAGAACACACGGAACTTTTACTCTTTGTATCAATGATGAAGCTGATTATGACTATAAATCCGGAGCAGTTGAACTTACGGACCTGTCAGGCTGGTGTTCGGCGGATGCAGCCTATGAGAACACTTACGCAACACCTGATGAATCAGCTGGTTCATGCTGGACAGGAGGTTCGGATAATAATGTATGGTTTAAGTTTACTTCCACCACCCAGGCTGCAAAGGTGGATGTATTGACAGGCGGAACATATGGTGGCATGCGGGGACAACAAATTGCAATCTGGAACACTGACGGAGTTGAGGTAAAATGCATAAATGGCGCTGACTGGTTCGCAGGAACCCTATCACTCAGCATCGACACGCTTACTATTGGCCATGATTACTGGATATCAGTTGACGACAGGAGAACTTACGGAACTTTTACTCTTTGTATCGATGATGCAGTAGATTACGATTATCATGCCGGTGCAGTTGAAATAGCTAATATTCACAACTATTCCTCAGCTGATGCGGATTTCGATAACACATATGCAACACCTGATGAATCAGCAGGCTCATGCTGGACCGGAGGGACGGATAATAACGTGTGGTTCAGGTTTGTTGCTTCTTCGCCTGAAGTAAAGATAAGTGTTTTAACAGGAGGCACCAAAGGTACAATGAGAGGCCAGCAGATAGCTTTATGGAATGCTGCCGGTGAAGAAATAAATTGTGCAAATGCAGCAGACTGGTTTGCCGGTACCTTAACAACTGAAATTGATACACTTTCCCTTGGAAGAACATACTATATATCCGTGGATGACAGAAGGACTCATGGTACATTTACTCTTGAGATTGATGATGAAGTAGGATATGACTTCAAAACAGGCGCCGAACTTGTTCTTGATGTTGATAACTGGTGTTCGGCCGATGCAGCATATGACAATACTTATACCACTCCTGATCAAACTGCCGGTTCATGCTGGACAGGAGGAACAGATAATAATGTGTGGTTTAAGTTTATTGCCATATCCGGAGGGGTTCTTATTGAAGTTAAAACAGGCGGCTCTTTCGGTACTATGCGGGGACAACAAATTGCACTGTGGAACCAATCAGGCACCGAAGTTGGCTGTATTAACGGGGCAGACTGGTATGCCGGCACCTTAAGCCTTGGTTCGGACACCTTATCCTCCGGCAATACATATTATATCTCAGTTGATGACAGGCGTACACACGGAACATTTACATTATGCATAAATAATAAAGCCGGATTTGATTTTAAATCCGGTGCAATTTTAATACCTCCATTAAATGACTGGTGCTCAAGTGATGCAGCATACAATAATACATATGCTACAGCAGATGAAACAGCAGGCTCATGCTGGACCGGCGGAACGGACAATAACGTATGGTTCAAATTTGTTGCACCTACAAGCGCTGTAACAATTGATGTTACCACCGGCGGAACAAACGGTACTATGCGCGGACAACAAATAGCACTGTGTACCGGAGACGGGGCCGAAGCAGGGTGTGTGAATGGAGCAGACTGGTATGCAGGGACACTGTCACTGAGTATCGATACATTAACAATTGGTAACACTTATTATATATCTGTTGACGACAGGAGAACACATGGTACATTTACATTATGTGTGGATTATGAACAAAGCTATGATTTCAAATCAGGAGCCTATGAGTTATCCTCTATTAATAACTGGTGTTCTTCGGACGCACAGTTTAATAATACATATGCTTCTCCTGATGAATCAGCAGGTTCATGCTGGACA
>CAZBUF010000011.1:0-4471 GCA_964495025.1 uncultured Bacteroidales bacterium
CGGGTACTCTGTTCTCAGGAGGTTCCCCTACAAATAAGGCCTGGTATACAAACATAGGCACCGTAAGTCCGAAGGAGCAGTCATGGGTTACAAGCCCCTGCTTTGACTTTCATAATACAAAGAAGCCAATGATCAGGATGAATATCTGGAGAGCATTTGACGGGACAAGAGACGGTGCCGTGCTTCAATATACTACCAATAACGGTAATACCTGGATCACACTTGGTGAACTGGAGGATGGCATTAACTGGTATAATAAATATAATATTCTCGGCCAGCCGGGTGGCGATCATATAGGCTGGTCAGACATTACAGATAATAACTGGATTGAAGCCCGCCATAAACTGGATGAGCTTAGGGGCAAAACAAATGTACAGTTCAGAATAGCCTACGGCTCAAATGGTTCGGCTATCAATAATGAGGGTATCGCTTTTGATAATATAAGCATTGAGGAAAGGGAGAAAATTACGCTTATTGAACACTTTACAAATTACTCCGATTCATCATGCAGGGCAGCCGACAGTATACTGAATAATATTGTTAATGGTTGTATGGATGCAGTCGATCTGCACTTTCATATGCCTTACCCGGTAGCAGATCCGTTCTACAGTCATATTGAAAATGTGGTCGATTCCAGGAAGTTGTATTACGGACTGTCAGTATATGATGTCCCTTACTCACTTCTGGACGGAGGTTCTGATTACGAAGATGTTTTCAACTATGAAAGCGAAAATAATACTATTAAAGCAATAGATGTTGATGTTGAGTCACTCACTGATCCTGAATTTAAAATTGAATTAAATACTGTTAATACGGGGAGTTCAATTAATGTTAATGCAACGATAACGGCGCTGACACAGATGACCAATAAATCCCTTAAGTTTCATATCGTTGTTATTGAAAGGGAAATAACCCAGATCACCCCCCAGGGAGGAGAAGAGGTATATGAAAGTATTGTAAAAGCTATGCTTCCGGGTGTAGGGGGCACGAATTTCATTCAAAGCTGGACGCCGGGGCAACAGAAATCAGTTAACTGTTCATGGACCTTTGAAAATGTGTTTGATGCCGATGAGATCAGAGTGGTGGCGTTCATGCAGGATGACAATACCTTTAAGGTTTACCAGGCAGCCATTGACAGCATGGATTATATATCATCGATAAAGAACTCGAGGCTGGTCAGCCAGGATCTTAAAGCCATGGTATTCCCTAATCCTTCGCACGGAACAACTTATATAAAATTTAACCAGCCGGTTTACAGGGATTGCAGACTAGCAGTGTATAACACCATGGGCAGCCTTGTATATTCGGTAAAAGTAAATGAAGGCAGTGAACTGATAAGTTTTGAAGCAGGGGACTTCAGGCAGGGCTTATATATAATAAGAATTGAAAGCAGCACAGAGGTGATCGATACCAGGAAGCTGATTATTTCACAATAACGCGGAAATAAACTTATTCAAATTTTGCTATAACTGTTTTTTTACCTCTCACTTTCTGATTTATTGATACAAGGATCTTTATATCAGGAGGCAGAAATATATCTACACGTGAACCGAACCTTATAAATCCCAGTTCGTCGCATTGCCTGATATGCATACCCTCTTTTGCGTGAGTTATTATGCGGCGGGCAACAGCTCCCGCGATCTGCCTGACAACCAGCAGTACCTTCCTGTCATTCTCAATTGCCACGGTGGCCCGTTCATTTTCCGTTGATGATTTCGGGCTCCATGCAACCAGGTATTTACCCTTATGATATTTGTTATATCTAACAGTACCGCTAACAGGGTAATAGTTTGCATGAACATTCAGGGGTGACATAAAAACAGAAACCTGTATCCTCTTTTCCCTGATATATTCTGTTTCCTCCGTCTCTTCAATAACAACGACCTTACCATCTGCCGGTGAATAAATAAGGTTTTCATCATAATCAACCTCCCTGTGCGGGATCCTGAAAAACCAAATCACAAGGAACAGGAACCCCAATAATATTACTGATACGGAGGTTATTATTATAATACTGTCAACAAGCAGAAAAACTGCAGGAATAATAGCAGCGCATACTATCAGATATCCTGAAATAATTTTGTGTCCTTGTTTATGAATCCTCATAATATTAATATGTTAAAGCAAATAAATAATCAGGTCAATTTATTATCATCAGGTAACAAAATATGAGCGGGGATGTAAGCAGCAAGGAATCTATCCTGTCGAGTATCCCTCCGTGCCCGGGAAGAATATTTCCTGCATCTTTCAGATTAGCGCTTCTTTTTAATAAGGATTCTGCCAGATCACCGGCTACGCCAATTATTGACACAATAACTGCAAACATCAGAAAATCGATCCTTCCTATAACAGTGAATGTCCCGGACATCAACCAGGCTACGATAATTGTAACCACGCCACCTCCTATAAATCCTTCCCACGTCTTTTTCGGGGATACACGCTTAAAAAGCAAATGTCTGCCCAAAGTTATTCCGGATATATATGCTGAAGTGTCATTTGTCCATATCAATATAAGGTATCCCAGCAGTATCTCATATGAATAATTGCCGGGTTGAATACCGTGAAATACAATATAGTTCAGGAGTGATAACGGTAGTGAGATGTACAAAACACCCAGCATTGTAATGGCAATATTAATAAACGGATAAGGTTTGTTTCGAAATAACTCCGGTACCGTGATCAATACTGACAAAGGGATAAAGACAAGGTACAGCTGGTTATTACATCTGTTTGAAGATATAAGGAAAGTTGTGACAAACAGGACAGAGCCAATTACAATTCCCGTATATTTAGCCGGGAAAAACATTTTATCCGCAATAATTTTATAAAACTCAAGCAGGGCGAGTATATTTATTGTGAAGAATAACAGCCCGAATGTATACTTGCCGGTAAATATCGAGCCGATTATAATAATAAGATAAACTGTGCCGCTGATGCTTCTTATTAAAAAGTTGCTCAATGTCTGATTATTTTAGGCTGATTTCTTTGTGCTTGCTGTCCCCTCGGCAGTTTTTACTGATCTCTGAGTTTTTGCTGTTCCCGGAGTCTTTGCTGATCCCGGTGCTTTTGTTTTTCCCTGTGTTTTGACCTTTGCCTGTGCTTGTTCGGATCGTAATAACTTATCCTTTGCAAAATTTCTTTTGCCGAAGATCTTTTCCACATCCTCGCTAAAGATCACCTCCTTTTCAAGCAGCAGTTCCGCGAGCTTTAAAAGGCCTTCCTTATTTTTGCTCAATATATCCAGCGCCCTGTGGTATTGTTTGTCAACAATTTCACTAACCTCTTTGTCAATTAATTCAGCTGTTTTCTC
Source organism: uncultured Bacteroidales bacterium (assembly GCA_964495025.1). GTDB lineage: Bacteria > Bacteroidota > Bacteroidia > Bacteroidales > UBA10428. Next base: position 3,311 of record CAZBUF010000011.1, read on the forward strand.
GCTGAAAGGTTTTGTGAAGGAGTATTCACTCTGCCCTGAAGAGTCATAAAAGCTAAGATTACCCACTTTCTCGCTAAGGCCAAAGTAAGATACCATTGCATATGCTTGTTTGGTGATCCTCTCGAGATCATTTAATGCGCCGGTAGATATTTTATCAAAGTTAGTTTTTTCTGAAGCTCTCCCCCCCAGCGCTGCACACATTTCATCCAACATTTGCTCCTTAGTGGTGATTTGCCTTTCTTCAGGCAGGTACCATGCAGCGCCAAGGGCTTTGCCTCTCGGGATAATAGTAACCTTAACCAGGGGATTTGCATGTTCAAGCAGCCAGCTTACGGTTGCATGTCCTGCCTCATGATATGCAATAGTCCTTTTTTCATCCTTTGTAATGATCTTATTTTTTCTTTCCAGCCCTGCAACTATCCTGTCAATAGCATCAAGAAAGTCCTGGCGCTGAACAATTTTTTTATTTTTACGTGCTGCGATAAGGGCTGATTCGTTACATACGTTTGCAATATCAGCGCCTGAAAATCCCGGAGTTTGTTTGGCCAGAAATTCCATCTCCAGTCCCTTTTCATATTTTATAGGTTTTATATGAACCTTAAATATTTCCCTTCGTTCATTCAGGTCCGGCAGTTCAACATGTATCTGCCGGTCGAATCTTCCTGCACGTAACAGCGCCCTGTCGAGTATATCAGCACGGTTTGTAGCAGCAAGAATAATGACTCCTGCATTGCTTGCAAAACCGTCCATCTCTGTAAGAAGCTGATTTAATGTGTTTTCCCTTTCATCATTTGCTCCGAAATTGGGATTTCTGCCCCTGGCCCTTCCAATAGCGTCTATCTCATCTATAAAAACTATACACGGGGCTTTTTCTTTTGCCTGCTTAAAAAGGTCCCTGACCCTTGATGCTCCGACACCAACAAACATTTCCACAAAATCCGAGCCTGAAATTGAGAAAAACGGTACATGTGCTTCTCCGGCCACAGCCTTTGCCAGCAATGTTTTCCCGGTACCCGGAGGCCCTACAAGCAACGCCCCTTTTGGTATTTTACCTCCCAGGTCAGTATATTTCTTTGGTTTCTTTAAGAAGTCAACTATTTCAATTACTTCCACCTTTGCTTCTTCCAGCCCTGCAACATCCTTAAAATCAACCTTTACATT
>CAZBUF010000012.1:0-4962 GCA_964495025.1 uncultured Bacteroidales bacterium
GCAGAAGCAGACAGTCTCGGTGCACTTTTTATCGGTATTGGAAATGAAAACAAGGATAATAGTCATTTATTAAGTGAGTTACCACTGACAAAACAGGTCTTTTCTATTGCTGAAAACAACGAAAATCCTGTTCAGATAATGAATATTATTACTCCAAACAGCGATGGAGTAAATGATGTATTATATATTAATAATCTGGAATATTATCTCGAAAATGAAGTACAGCTACTTAACAGAGCGGGCACTGAGATTTTCTCAGCCACCAATTATGACAATACCTGGGATACGCAGGTAGATGGTAAATATCTCTCTTACGGGGATTATATATGCATAGTGAAAATAAAGGGGCATTCAAAGGTTTATAAGCAAATGGTATCAATACTCAAGTAAACCATGAATAAAAAAACTATTACAAGCCTAACTGCTTTTTTCAGGAACGAAAAAAAGACTGCACTGAAAAGAATAATTGCTACTGCATGCATGCTGGCATTCTTATTGATTGTTAAAATAAGCGCACAGGACTTACCCCTGGTGAATCCTTCACTGACGAATTCTTTTTTTTATAATCCTTCCCTGGCTGGAAGCCTTTCAAGTAGTTTGGGATTGGTATCGGTTATTCACAGGGAAAGCTTCAGGAATGTATCCGGTCATCCCGTATGTGATATAGTTGGTTTGCATATACCCATCAGCAATTACAGGTTTGGCATTGGCGCCAACTTGTACATTGACAGGGTAAATGCTGCAAAAACAACTTATGGTTCATTTTCATATGCCTATCATATTCCTTTTGATAGGTATAAAAAGTTGTCATTGGGTGTTTCAGGTAGCCTTTCACAGATACGCCTCGACTATTCAAAAGTACAGGTATTGGATAAAAGCGAATATGACCGCCTGATAAATAAATATGTTGACAGGAAATTCAAAGTAGATTTCTCACTTGGAGTAAATTACCAGGCCGAACGGCTGATGGTGGGAGGAACAATTAACAATCTTGCATCATCGGGCATTTTCCATAAAAAAGAAAACACAGCATTGTTTAATTATTTCTCGGCATTTATAAAATATAATATACTTCTGTTCCATAAGAGCGATCAGTTTGAACCCTATATAGCATACAGACAATTACCCCTTTCGCCACCCCAGGGTGACATAGGGTTTCACTATTCATACAGGAGGCATAATTCCATACTACAGGTTAATGATACTTACTTTACAGGAGGATTTGCTGTCGGAACAAACCTGAATACAATTTTTTCCCTTGGTGTAAATCTCAGGAACAGAATTCGCCTGATGTATTCCTATGAAATATCCGGAAGATATAATTGGGATATAGGCAGTACGAATGAGATAATCCTGCAGTATAATTTTCTCAATTTAACATATCCTGAATGGCACACTGATTACTTAAGATGGGATAATCTGAAGCATCATCTGAGGTGGAAACTCAGGGAGAAAATCAAATAATTTGAGGATATTTTGTGTGTTACTAAAGAGAATTAAAATTTAAGAAATCGTATTTAAAAAATACTTAATAAAAACTTACGCCATGTTTAAATCCAGCCTGATCACGAAAACAGTACTCCAGGTAATGTTACTTTGCTTTACCTGTGTAATTCATGTCAAATCACAAAATTCAGTAAGTATTGGTACGGAGGAAATAAACAGCAATGCCGTATTACAACTGGTATCGAAGGAAAATAATCAGGGATTTCTTGCACCCCAGCTAAGTACTTCAAATCGGCTTGCCATGAACCTACAAAATAGCGACAATGGTATGCTTGTATTTGACAATGAGCTTGGGGAATTTTTTTACTGGCACAATGGGCTATGGAATGAAATAAGCAATAGGGAAGGTGATTTCTCCAACGGTGGCGAAGCGGGTGGCGCTGACCGCACGCTTGGAAATACAGATAATTATGGCTTGGGTTTGAAGACAAATAATAACACAAGGTTGCTTGTGGATAATACAGGTAACATTGGCATTGGCACAACTGATCCCGGTGGCCTTCTTGGACTGAAAAACACCAACACATGGCTTGATGTTGATGACAGCAATAATCTTATTTTTACTGATGCTGTAACAGGCACCATGACTTTGGCAGAACTGGCTGCAGGTAGTGATTTTTGGAATCCGGCATCCAACGGAATATACTATATTGGGAATGTGGGGATTGGATTTACAGAACCACTTTCACGTCTTCATATCGGTATACCAGTAGACGATAATCCCGTAGATATAGGTGGCGGTTGGCGGGAATGGATGAATAATGGTTTATCTGTGTCATGGGAAACTGACAATTTGTTTTTTGGCCTTAAGGATGAGGGTGGAGACAAGAAAAATGGGATAATAGCCTGGGGAGATAATGAATTTGACGACATACTTCGGTTCATGTTTATTAATATGGATGGATCTGAAAAAGAAATATTGACTCTCACTTCTGAAAACGTTGGTATAAACACAACGGAACCTTCTTCTAAATTAGATGTAAATGGTTCAACAGGCTTTAACCAATTTAGATTGAGAACAAGCTATACTCCAAGTGAAACTTCTGATACCAATGGCAATATTGGTGATATTTCGTGGGATGATGATTATGTATATGTTAAAACCAATGCAGGCTGGAAAAGATCAGCTCTAAGTACATGGTAATCGGCATCAATTGAAATATCAGCATTATGTTAGGGATGCAATTTTCATATTGCATCTTTTTTTGTGGAGCATGCCCTAATAATTTATAAAAGAATGTGCTAGTTGTAAAGGAGAAAGTCCTATATGCGTAGTTGACTATAAAACTGTAAGATAAGGCATTATTGCATGGAGAATGAATTTAAAACTTGTGCAGATTGTGACAGATTTGTATCGGTGAGGAATTGTAAAATCATAAATCCATTTATGATTAAATTCGGACAATTTATCCACGGTCATATAGGAGAAAAGGAAAAGAGATGATCAAGCAGAAGGAAAAACTGAACTTGCAAAATATAATAGATAAAAATCAGGTGTCAATTATAACTGGAAAACAATAATGTGCAGCACATAAAGTGCGGTCATAAAACATTTGGGTGTCTGTGGTTATTCGAGTGCATTACTACGCTTCAACTTTTGCAACGGGGGATACAAACGCAGCCCGCTCTCCCAAACGTTTCATACCGCAAAAACGTTTGTGCACCATACATAATCCGAGATACGATATTGACCGAAACAATTTTATGGTTTACCGATTAATTATTGTCTATATTAAGTATTTCAGATATTTTCGATCTGAATTTTTAATATAATACATATGAAAAGAAAACAACCTCAAAACACAAATCCTTTAAATGAAATTGAAGATGCTAGAAAATATTTAGAAGAAAGTTTGAAAAGAAATTTTTTTTATTCATTAATAGCTAAACATATTATTTCTGTAGGGCAAAATGGTAAATTCCTTGAAATTGGTTCAGGCCCATGTATATTGACTACAATGTTGGCAAACGAGTTGAATGATACCAGATTTATCGCATTAGACATGTCAGAAGAAATGAATACAGTTGCAAGAGAATATATTAAAGAAAATAATATAGAAAACAAAATAGAAATAATAACCGGAAGTGCTGAAGATGAAATATTGTTGAATAAATTAGGGAAATTCGATCTTATTTACAGCACTTTTGCAATGCATCATTGGCAAGATGCTAAAAAAATAATTAACCAGCTTTATAAAAGCCTTAATCCAGGAGGTTATTTAATAATTTATGATCTTATAAGAGTTTGGTGGTTATATTATTTGCCTTTAAAATGTGCATTCTTCCCTTGTTTGCGTTCTTCTTTTAAAATAAAAGAAATTAAAAATCTCTTAAATGTTTTAAATATAAATCATTACAAAATACAGAGGAAATACTTATTTTTCCAGGGAATCGAAATTAAAAAAATACAACAATCATGATTACTTACTTAATATAAATATTGAATAAAAGGTTAAATTTTTTTGGAAAAGTAATTTTGTACATTTTAGGATCAATTTTGGCAGGAACTATGTCTAAATATTGAAAGCCTTCAATAACAGCTAATTATACATTTGATGAAAGGAGGGGTTAGTAAGTATTGATTTTACTGATTTGATTATATATAAAAATTCACTACTGTCCGACTAAATTCTTTTTTCTATAATTTTTGTTCTGTATCACCCATAAAATGGTCGTTAATTTTTTATTCTCAAAAGAGACCTCCCCCTGTTTTTGCACCAAATAGGCTTAGTTGTAATGAACCTGGTGGTGATTCCCGTGCTTTGTTATAACCACGACGTGTACTTCTAAGCAACTCACTTACATCTAACATACTAATCAGGTGTATTCTTACCAAAGATGCTACTACCGAAAACGCTTTTTTAGTTTGAGCTATTTTCTGGATGACCGTTAAAAATAATTGAGCTATCAATTTACACCAGACTTGTGTTCTTATTGCATTCTCATTTTCTCCATAGAAATAGTTTAACTGAAAGTTTTGCTTCATTTTTTTGAATAATATCTCTATCCCCCATCTTTTCTTATAAAGGAAAGCCACTTCTTCAGCTGTAATTTCAAAGTTATTTGTCAGAAATTCATAATATCTATTCTGTTCATCCTGGTAACAGACTTTTCTTAATCGTAGCTTTTTTGTAATCTTTGTTTGCTTCTTTCCGGTTTCATCTTCCGGGTGGTATTCCAACTCTATAATTTCGTCACTAAGTACTTTTGCTTCCCCTTTCTTTCTGTAATGCCTGCGTGTAATCTCTATGACCGTGTAAACAGCATTAGTCTTTAAGCGGCTAACAAAATACACCTGATTATGAGACCAAAGTGCAAATTGATGATAATAGTTATATGCCTTGTCGAAAACAACCATGCTATGGGATATTAATTCCAGGCTTTTCAGAAAATTCTTGTCATGTACTTTGGCAGCTGTGATTTTAATAAACCGTCCAACCGATTGAACTGCATCTA
>CAZBUF010000013.1:0-3156 GCA_964495025.1 uncultured Bacteroidales bacterium
GGAGTCTCCTTCAACATTTGAAAAACAGAGGGAGAACTATCCGTTAAGGAGGGAGTATGGATCATATATTGTAAAACTTAAAAATAAACACAGGGAGGTTGAAAGGACCTTACGCAGAATGGGATTTAAAATGAAGAAAGACTAAATTGTTAAATTGTTAAATGGTTAAATTGTTAAATGGTTAAATTGTTAAATGGTTAAATTGTTAAATGGTTAAATTGTTAAATTGTTGAATTGTTAAATGGCTGAAAGCAATAAATTCGTCATTGCGAGCCCGCTATCGTGGGAGAAGCAATCTGTTCCTTATTATGAGATTGCTTTATCGTTCATCCTCAAAACAGACTATAAACCAGCAACAAGCAACGAGCAACAAGCAACTAATATATTATTAAACTAAATCGAAATTAAACATGAAAGAATTAGCAGATATCGGATTAATAGGCCTTGCCGTAATGGGAGAGAACCTTGTCTTAAATATGGAAAGCAAAGGATATACTGTTGCAGTATATAACCGTACGGTTGAAAAAGTTGACCTGTTTGTAAATGACAGAGGTAAAGGTAAAAATATAAAAGGCACTCATTCAATTGAAGAATTTGTACGGTCAATAGAAAGGCCCAGGAAAGTTATATTACTTGTTAAGGCCGGGAAGGCAGTTGACGATTTTATTGAAAAGCTTATTCCTCATCTGGATAAGGGGGATATTATCATTGACGGTGGCAACACTCATTTCCCTGATACTACCAGAAGAACGGAATATGTTGAAAGCAAAGGTTTACTGTATATCGGAACAGGTGTGTCAGGAGGGGAAGAGGGTGCCTTAAAGGGGCCTTCAATTATGCCCGGAGGATCAAAGGAAGCATGGCCCCATGTTAAACCCATATTCCAGGATATTGCCGCAAAGGTTGAGGATGGTTCACCTTGCTGCGACTGGGTAGGGGAAAAGGGAGCAGGACATTTTGTAAAAATGGTTCATAATGGTATTGAATACGGAGATATGCAACTGATATGTGAAGCATATAATATCATGAAAGAACTGCTTGGCATGACCTCCGATGAGATGCACGGCGTATTTAAGGAGTGGAACAAGGGAGAACTGGACAGTTACCTCATTGAAATAACAAGGGATATACTCGCCTTTAAAGATGAGGACGGAACACCTCTTGTTGAGAAGATACTTGATACGGCGGGACAGAAAGGGACAGGTAAATGGACAGGTATAGCGGCGCTGGAACAGGGCGTACCCCTTACGCTGATCGGAGAGGCGGTATTTGCCCGTTGTCTCTCGGCACAAAAGGAAGAGCGGGTGAAAGCATCAAAGATCCTTACGGGTGCTCAAAAGAATTTCACCGGCGACAGGAAGGTATTCATTGAAAAAATAAAGGATGCGCTGTATGCATCAAAAATTGTATCATATGCCCAGGGATATGTGTTAATGAGAGCTGCGGCAAAAGAGTATGGCTGGAATCTCAATTACGGGGGAATTGCTTTGATGTGGCGTGGAGGATGTATCATACGTTCGGTGTTTTTAGTAAAGATCAAGGAAGCATTTGATAATAATCCTGAGCTTGAAAACCTGCTGCTTGCTCCTTATTTCAAAGATAAAGTGATCTCAGCGCAGGAGAGCTGGAGGCACGTAGTATCAGCAGCGGCATTGAATGGTATACCCGTACCTGCATTTTCCACGGCCCTGGCATATTATGACGGATACAGGTCTGAAAGGTTGCCGGCTAACCTGCTGCAGGCACAACGTGATTATTTTGGGGCACATACTTATGAAAGGACTGACAGGCCTAGAGGTGAATTTTTTCATACAAACTGGACAGGCAGAGGAGGAGAAACGGCATCAGGCACTTACAATGCATAAGATTATTTAAAAGCTTTCTTCAGCTGCTCAACCCAGACGGAAATACGTTCTTTGTTCATCTTCGACTGGTTTTCGAAATCAAGGGCAAGGCCGGTGAAAATTTTCCCTCTCTGTGCCTTTGAACTTTCGAATTCATATCCTTTGACTGAAGTTACACCAACTATGCGGGCGTTACATTTTTCAAGTATCCCTGTCATGATCCCTATACCGTCAACGAAGTTCTCAGGATAACCTTTTTGATCACCGTTCCCGAATATTGCAATATTCTTACCTGTAAGATCCATATCTTCCAGGGCAGGGACAAACTCATCCCAGTAGTTGGGCAGCTCACCGTCAAACCATGTGGGTACTCCCATGATAATATTATCATATGACGAAAACTTCTTTTCATCAATATCTTCGGCATTTACAAGGTCAATTTTATCATTGCCGAATGCCTCCTGTATCCTTCCGGCAGCCTGGGCTGTTTTTTTCGAATTAAAACTATAGATCAAACCTGTTTTTTTCATCCGTTTGAAATTTTCAACTAATTAGAAATAAGATATTTAAAAATTTATGTTCGTTTCATCTTAGTATTTCAATAATTTAACAGCAGTCTTATAAATTTTCTCAACATCCGGCAGTGTGGCTTTTTCAAGCTTTCTGTTGAATCCTACAGGAGTGAAAGCAGAACCGACCCTTAATACTGGCCCGTCAAGGTATTCAAATGCCTCTTCAGTAATTGTTGCTGCCAGCTCAGCTCCGAATCCTGAAAAAACCTTATCTTCATGTACAACAAGCACCTTACCTGTTTTTTTAACGGAGTTAAATATTATTTCCTTATCAAGGGGTATTAATGAACGTATATCAATAACTTCAATGCTTGCATCATTTTCAAGGGCCATCTTTGTGGCAAGAGCCAGGCACATATGGGTGGTGTTTCCGTATGTTATAACTGACATATCCGTTCCTTCATTTCTTATGCGGCCCTTGCCAAAGGGCACTTCAAAATCATCAGGTACGGCAGTGGCTGCCAGGGGAGCATTATATAAAGCTTTTGGCTCAAGAAAGAGCGTGGGCCCTTTTGAGCGTATGCTCGTACGAAGAAGGCCGGCAGCATCATCAGCAAAAGAGGGATATACTATTCTGAATCCCGGAAAGGTGGTTAAGGCACCTTCAATGTTCTGCGAATGGTACAATCCACCGCCTATATAGCCTCCCGACGCAAGCCTTATTGTTACGTTGGGAGAGAACTGTCCTTTAGAGCGCCAGTAGTCATGTGACATCTCAACAAACTGCTCCATGGCCGGCC
>CAZBUF010000014.1:0-1801 GCA_964495025.1 uncultured Bacteroidales bacterium
TTCTATTGTTAAATTGCTGAATAGATAATTAGTATCTGCAAATTTCTACAAATTACAGCGAAATAAATAACTTAATAAACCCGAAACAGGAAATCCTAAACTGGAAACTTCAAAATTCAAACTCCAAAAAACCCGGACCAGCAACAAGTAACGAACCACGAGTAACGAGCAACTTCCTACTTAATAGCCGAACCTTCTTCAGCTATATCTGCAGGCGAAATAAAAGTTAACCTGCCGCTTGAATTCTCAGCCATCAGGATCATGCCCTGTGATTCAATACCTTTTATTTTGCGGGGTTCAAGGTTAACAAGTATACTAACCTGGCGGCCGATGATCTTATCAGGTTCGAAATCTTCCGCAATTCCAGCGACAACTGTACGCTGATCGATACCTGTATCAATCTTAAGTTTCATCAGTTTATTTGTTTTCGGCACTTTTTCTGCTTCCAGGATTTTACCAACCCTTATATCCATCCTGGTAAAATCATCATAGCTGATATTTTCTTTCTGTGGCATGATAGCAGCTGTGCCTTTCTCATTTTCGCTTTTTGCTGTCTGTAGTTTCATAAGTTGTTCATTTATTGCAGGGTCTTCAATTTTTTCAAACAATAACTCAGGCTTGTTTATTTTGTGGCCTGCCGGCAGGATATTTATATTACCCGTATCATCCCATGCAGGTTTTTTAATATTCAGAAATCCGGCAAGCTTATTTGCGGTAAATGGCAGAAAAGGATCGATAATGGCAGCCAGGCCTGCTGTGATTTGCAATGAAATATTAAGGATGGTTTTAACCCTGTTTTCATCTGTCTTTATCAGATTCCACGGCTCGGTGTCAGCCAGGTATTTATTACCTGCCCTGGCATAATCCATTGCATATTTCAGTGCCTCTCTGAAACGGAAATTTTTTATGCTGCCTTCAACAGATTTCTTTATCTCAGGTAGTTCACTGACGGCCTTCCTGTCATAGTCAGTAAGTTCACCCATATCAGGCACTATGCCGCCGAAGAATTTATGTGTAAGAACCAATGCCCTGTTTACGAAGTTTCCAAGGATAGCAACAAGCTCATTGTTGTTCCTGTTTTTGAAATCATTCCATGTAAAATCGTTATCCTTTGTTTCAGGGGCATTAGCGCACAGTACATAACGGAGCACATCCTGCTTGTCCCTGAAATCTTCCAGGTATTCATGCAGCCATACAGCCCAGTTACGGGAGGTTGATATCTTGTCCCCTTCGAGGTTAAGAAACTCGTTGGCAGGCACATCTTCCGGCAATATATAACTTCCTTCGGTCTTAAGCATTACCGGGAATATTATACAGTGAAAAACAATATTGTCTTTTCCTATAAAATGAACAAGTTTTGTTTCCTTGTCTTTCCAGTATTTTTCCCAGTCGTTTGTCAGGTCTTTTGTGGCGGAGATATATCCGATAGGAGCATCGAACCATACATATAATACTTTACCTGCAGCTTCTTTAAGTGGCACGGGAATGCCCCAGTTGAGGTCACGGCTCACTGCACGAGGCTGGAGTCCCTGGTCAAGCCAGGATTTGCACTGCCCGTAAACATTGGCTTTCCAGTCTTTGTGTTCTTCAAGTATCCATTTGGTTAAAAAGTCCTGGTGTTTATCCAGGGGTAAAAACCAGTGTTTTGTTTCTTTCAGAACAGGTATAGATCCGCTGATTGCAGAGCCGGGATTGATCAAATCAGTAGGATTGAGTGATGTGCCGCAGTTTTCGCACTGGTCGCCATAAGCAGAGTCATTGCCACAATGAGGGCAGGTGCCCGTTATATATCTGTCAGCAA
>CAZBUF010000015.1:0-5870 GCA_964495025.1 uncultured Bacteroidales bacterium
CGAATATCCCCCGTCCCCACAGATAGATCTCATCCCACACAGTGAACAAAGTAAGCGTAAGAATGGACCAGAGAACCCATGATACCAGGTTTACAATGCTCACCAGCCTCCTATGAATGATCTCGTAGTACTGCCTGATAAGATTAAGTTTCTGTACGCTTTCACTATATAATAAGATTATTATGATGCTGTTAACAGTATGGTTCAAAGCATAAAATATAATGAACAGTGCGGCACTGTTAATAGTGGCATAAGTGATAAATTCCGCCAGATTAACGGCCCCGGCAACAGCAGCAAAAATTGAGATGCTTAAAAGAAGAAAGCTGAATGCTGCCAATCCGTATATTATTTTCCCGGGTTTTGCAGATAATACATACTCACGCATCGACCTTCTCTGCAGTATCCATGCGAGGCAAAACAGGCCGAAGAGTATAACAAGCAGAAGAAATATGCGGCTGAAAAGAGCATTGGTATATACAAGGCTGTGAACCTGTATAAGAACTACTGCAATAACAATAAAATACACAAATCTCCTTATTTTCTCAGGTATGATATCAGTGAGGATAACCAGAACAGGTATAAGGAGGATAATAAGGTTAATAAGCTGTGCAGATTCGGGTATCGTCTCATACAACAGATATGTAAGAAGGAAAGAAATAAGTATTATTGATGATACCGGCCTTCGTATTATCTTGCTGATGATCGCCGCCTGGGGAATTTCCTTGTCGGGGATGAAATCCCTGAGGTTCCTGAACGTGAAAAAAATGAAAACACTGATAATAATAAACAGCATCAGGTGCATCCATAGCCTGAACGAATAGTTATGTACAAAATCCTTTAGTCTTGTTATCACATCATCAAAAAAGAATCTCTTTTCCTTAAAGATCACAGCATGTTTCTTTGATTGAATTACTTTCCATACCGGAGGCTGGTTGAGCTCAAAAAGCTTTTTGGCTGTTACATCGCGGGCCATGTTTATCTTGCCCCTCATCTCATTAACAAATATCAGACCCCTGGAGACCTGCACAAGTCTTTTCTGTAAAAATTCGGAATCATCCTGGAACGCTGACCGCAGATGCTCCAGGTTCTCTATGGTATATCCTATCTGCTGGATCACCATTTCCGGCGATTCGATATTTTCAGCAGCATGCAGCGTATTTTTCCAGATCACAAGCATCTCATCAAACAGACGAATTTCATTCTCAAAGTTCTTTAATTTGTCCATCAGGATATCCTGCTCATTCATTAATATTGAATTCAGCAATGTCCACTCACCATTCATGCTTGCCAGGGTCCTGAAGTTCAGCGATTCCATCTTGTGCACGCGCGGGTCTTCCCTCAGCATGTTGATCCTGAATAGAAGCGTATCTGTTCTTGTTATTATGCGGGCCTTATCCTCTTCGGATATGAGATTTTTCTGTTTCTGAATTACCAGGAAATTGACATGTGTCGTCTGAATTGTTATTTCCGGTATGGGTATAGATGTGATAAGCTGCCCGGAAGTGTCAGCGGGTGATTCTGCCTGGGCGTAAATATTATTTTGAAATATGAACAGTTGCGCCGTAACAAGCAGCAGTAAGGGCAGTATTTTTCTTGATCTCATAACAGGGTCAAAATTTAGGATGCAGTTTCAATAAATAAAAATAATAATTCCTGAATAAATAGAAATTTATTTCACAGGTTTTATTTACCGTGTAAGTTTGAAACTTGATTTTTTGAGATTGCTTTTCCCGCCTCCCTTCTTAGACGGGACAAGCAACGCGTGATTTGCAATGACGTCAAACAAAAAACATAGTTGTGGGCAGGAATGACGAAACAATCTTTCGTATTATGTAAATATTATATTATTGAGCTGTTGCCCGCTATTCGTTTTTCGCTGTTCGTCATTCGTTATTTATAATTGCTTTTTGGAATTACCATTCAATCTGATTTTAAAAATGCCAGGATCGTTGCTATTCAATGCCTTAAATATGAAAAATATATTAAATTCAAATAAATTTTAGATTTGTTTATTCTTATATAAAAAAAAATCTTATTTTCATTTCGTAATTTATGATATGCGAAATAACTGACCCGGTTTGAATTAATATTTATATCAGACATATAAGATTACCGGGTTCAAAATTAGATTTATTGTGCTTTTAGCATGTTGAATGAAATATAATGTAACATAATTCTAATGATAAGTTAAATTAAGTAATACTATTAAATATGAAGAAGATTTATGTTTTACCGGCATTTCTGTTTATATGTATTTTCAGTTTTAGCCAGACTATCATCTACAGTTACGATAATTCAGGTAACCGTGATGGACGTGTTTACGTACCGCCGTCTAAATCGACAATGGATGATAATAAATCATCCAGTGAAGAGCAAACTGAAAAGCCCTTGTGTGATCAATTTGGAGATATTGGTATAAAAATCTACCCTAATCCTACCAGGGGAGAATTATCAATCGAACTGGAGAACTTACCTGAAGATATCGAAGGACAAATCAGTGTTTATGATATTTCCGGTAAACTGGTTTATATACAAACTGAGCTGGTAAATATTAACCCTGTTAATATTGAATCCTATGCAGATGGGATGTATACCTTAAGAATTATTTTGGGTGATAATATTTCGGAATGGAAGTTAATTAAAGAATGAAAGCCGAACGTTGTCTGATAGTATTGTGATATCTCTTAGAACCTGTTTTTAATCATTTATTTTATTCCCGTATGAAAGTTATGTTGATAATATAAAAACGTTATGAAAAATAAAAACTCAATAATTTAACTAATATGCGGTACTTAAATAAAATTCGTTATAAAATAATTAAGGTTTCCTTTTTGGTGTCTGTAAAATGGGCTTATATAAAGTGCTCAGCAATAACCGGATATGCGCAAAACAGGATTATCTCCCAAAAAATATTACAGACGTTAATTCTCCTGGTAATTCCGGGAATGATAATCAGTACCTCAGCTCAAACATATGGCAAAACAATAACCCTTGACAGCCCGAATCAGGGAGGGGAATACATCGCACGGAACTGGATCATGCTGACAGATGATTTTTCATTCGTACCTTCAGGAAGCAGCACTTTTAAAGCAGACTTTGATTTAGATTTGATTGCCAGTGATAACTACTTATCTGGTCCCGTTTCCCCTGACACAAGGACGATGAATTATGATTTGCCGGTCGGAAGTGTTCCGGGGAATTTTGATGTTACCCTGAGCGGGGCAGCAACTTATACTATTCCGATAACTGTCGCTCCGGGAACAAACGGAATGGAACCACATTTATCAGTAGTATATAACAGTAATGCCGGTAAAGGACTTCTTGGATACGGCATAAACCTGTCAGGTATATCGGTTATTACAAGAGTGCCTGCTACATATTATTTCGATGGTACCTATGATGAAGTGGATTTTGATACGGATGATAAATTCATGATTGATGGCAACAGAATGTTCAATTCCGGCAGCAATTCATACTTTACCCGTGCAGAAAGTTTCAGTACCATAACATCCACGGATATGGACAGCGATGGCAGCCCGGAAAAATTTACAGTTATAACAATATCAGGAACTAAAATGGAGTATGGATTAACTGCTTCATCACGTCAGTTGCATGAGCCAACAGGGAAAACGCTGCAATGGTTTCTTGAAAGAATAACTGACCCGAATGGCAACTATATAAAATATGAATATTTAAAAGACGACGAAAATGTTTATATCAGTGCCGTTAAATATACAGGGACAATAGATTTTGAACCCTACAACGAGATTAGTTTTAAATATAGCTACCGCAATGACCCGAATTCCTTTTATATGCTTGGTGATGTATTGGAAGACAATATCATGCTCGATGAGATCATTGTTAGATCAGAAGAAATTAATGTAAGAACCTACACTTTCAATTATGTTGATAATTCCCTGTTCTCATTACTGAATGAAGTTGTACTCTCCGGTTCAGATAACACTTATTTAAATTCGACAATACTTGAATGGGAGGATGCAGGTGATAATCAGACAATTGATCTGTCATCTGATGATCTGTTCACGGAATCAATATTATCCGGTGAAAGATTAACAGGTGATTTTAACGGCGACGGAAGAGAAGATATTCTTTACGGATCAGATAGTTCAGACCATGTCCAGTTATTCTTAAGAAAATCAGACGGATATGGTTTTGATCATAAAGGGATATTCAATACTCTGGCCAAAGGCAAATATTACATATTTGATGTTGATAATGATAATAAGGATGAAATAATTATTCAGACACTTGATTACACTCAGGATCATATAAACATTATATGTTATTCTTATAATGAAAGCACTAACCAGCTTGATTTATCATTTAACCAGGATTTAGGATCAACATTGCTTGATAATGATGATATTACTTATTCCAACCAGGATCTTAACGGAGATAACGTTTCTGAGCATATTCTTACCGAATTATGGGAAAAACCTATTTTTATTAAATTGACTATTACCTGCTGGACAGATAACTGGAATGAAATACTAAGTGAAGAATATCTTGATGATGAGCTCTATGAAGTAAAACCTATGTCAGCCACATTTATAAATTTTAATGGCTCAGCAAAAAAAGATATTGCCATTCAATATTATAGTTATTCAATTCCAAACACTTATAAAATTGATATATATGAATATAATGAACTTGCTTTTAGCTATGACACAACCTTTTGGGTATTAGATGAGCTTGTTAATTTTGCTGATATTAACGGTGATGGAAAGGACGATGCGGTAAATTCATCATCAGTTAGATTTAGTGATGGTGAAAGTATTGCAAATTATATAACACATCCGGGCAGTGGAGGAAAATTAAAAGATATAAATTCGGATGGCAATGCTGATATTTATTGTGGTAGCGATATATATTTAAGCTATGGTGATGGTTTTATTCAATCTTCAATGCCGTCTCATAGTTCCAATTCAGAACTAATTGATATTAACGGTGATGGATTTCTTGATATTCTGGATTTTGAAAATGAGAATATGCGCTTGCTCGAAAATCCGAATAAGAAACCTTTGCTTGCTTCAGTTACAGACGGCATGAACAACCAGGTTGAAATTGAATACAAATCCACAGCCGAAGGAGGGGATTTTTATTCCTGCGCCGATGTTAGCGGAACGAACTTAAAGAAATATGTTGAACCGCATATTTGTGTATCAAAGGTTAAATACTTGCCTGAACCCGGCAGCTCTTATCCTACGGACGAAATAAATTTCCAGTACCGGGATGGAGTTGAACATTTACAGCTTGGCTTTTTATGTTTTCAATCTGTAATAAATTCCTCAACAATAAAAAATATAAAAGTTACAACAAACCAGGATATTAATACCAGTTATCATTACCCCTATGTGGACCAGGTGATAATAACTACTGCCAATGGATCAACAAATATCGCAGAGTCAAATTATACAAATTCATTATTTGCTTATCATGATAATAAATCTTTCAGGCCTTATGTCAGCCAGGTAATTCATAGTAATTATCTTAAAGACACACGTAACGTCACATCTGCATCACACGATATAAATAAATATGCATTGCCGCTGAATATTATAACTTCATATTACAACGGTGCATCAGGAGGAACTTTTGTAAGCAGTGAAAAAGTAATAAATACTTATAGTAGTTTTACTATTAATTCAAAGACTGTTTACAAAACACTGTCAAAAACTATTGAGAAAACCAGGAATAGCCAAACCTTTTCACAAACAACCGGTTTTACATATGCTTCGGGTGGAAAAAACCTGAGTACTGTATCAAACCCATTGTTGACCACTACATATTTATACAACAATAACTATGGTATTCCTTACAAAGTAAAGGTATCGGATGGAGGTGTAACA
>CAZBUF010000016.1:0-7754 GCA_964495025.1 uncultured Bacteroidales bacterium
ACAACAAATGACAACAAATGACTATGAATGACTAAAAATATCCCTCCTTCTTCCTGTCCTCCATTGCTGCATCCGACCTTTTATCATCGTATCTTCCCCCTCTTTCCGTTACACGCGTAACAGCTACTTCCTTAATGATATCTTCAAGTGTGTTTGCTTTTGACAAAGTAAGCCCGGTACAGGATATATCACCAATGGTCCTGCATCTTACATCCCTGATTTCTGTCTTTTCAGTGTCCTTAAGCTGCATAAACGGGGCTGCCGCCAGCCATACGCCATCCCTGTTAAATACTTCACGTTTATGGGTATAGTAAAGGCATGGTATTTCAATATTATCCATATAAATATACTGCCATATATCCATCTCTGTCCAGTTACTCAATGGGAAAACCCTGAAGTGCTCACCCATTCTTTTCTTACCGTTAAATATGTTCCACAGTTCAGGGCGCTGATTTTTCGGGTCCCATTGCCCGAATTCGTCCCTGTGGGAGAAGAATCTTTCTTTTGCCCTTGCTTTTTCTTCATCACGGCGGCCACCGCCAAGAGCGGCATCAAATTTCAGTTCTTCAATTGCATCGAGCAATGTTACTGTTTGCAGGACATTCCTGCTGGCATTAACACCTGTTTCTTCAACAACCTTTCCCTGGTTGATTGTATCCTGAACAAGGCGGGCGATACATTTACCGCCGGTCTTTTCCATCAGGTTATCCCTGAATTCAAGAGTCTCTTTAAAATTATGTCCTGTGTCAATATGCATCAGGGGAAAGGGTACTTTGGCAGGCCAGAATGCTTTCCTTGCCAGGTGGTACATGACAATTGAGTCCTTTCCGCCTGAAAACAGGAGTGTAGGCCGCTCAAACTGGGCTGCTACCTCCCTGATAACGAAGATCGATTCCGATTCAAGTTCTTTTAAATGATTAATGTTATATCTGTCCATATATTACTTTTTATACTTTACTATTGGCAACACATAATTCATCAGCTTATCAACTCCTTCGTCAATATTCAGAAGGTTAGTCCTTATTTCTATGTCAGGGTTCTCCGGTGGCTCAAAAGATGAGTCTATGCCCGTGAAATTTTTTATCAGACCCTGCCTTGCCTTTTTATACAGCCCTTTTGAGTCTCTTTGCTCGCAAATCTCAATAGGAGCATTAACATATACTTCAATAAAATTATCAGCTCCGATTATTGATCTTGCAGTTTCGCGGGATTCATTTGTAGGACTGATAAATGAATTAATAGTAATTACTCCGCAATTTATAAACAATTTTGAAAGTTCAGCAATCCTTCTGAGGTTTTCCTTCCTGTCTTCATCCGTAAAGCTCAGGTTTCTGTTCAATCCTGTGCGTACGTTATCGCCGTCTATTATCTGTGTCAGGTAGTTCCTCTTAAAAAGTTCTCTTTCCAGTCCGGCAGCCAGTGTGCTTTTTCCGGCACCTGACAAACCTGACATCCAAATGACCAGGGCATGCTGATTTAAAAGTTTCTCTTTGCTGTTTCTTAGTAATATCCAGTCAAATACAGGATAAATATTACTACCTTTCTCACTCATTTATTATAAGGTTTTGAATTATTTGAATTTGCAAATATAATAAAATAGTGCTAAACAGGGGATTGTTATTGACAGTTATACATGATATGAATAATTATCAGGAAGTCTCTATCTGACAATAATATTATCAACGGATGTTTCTTTGCCCATTATTGTTTTAACAAAGTAGTATCCGGCAGGGATATTGTCAGATTTGAGCGTCGTTTCATATTTTATTGATGATTTTATTCTTTTAAAATCAGCGATTTTACGGCCGTTCATATCGAACACCTGAAATTTCAATTCTCCGAAATAATTATTTTCAAGCTCAATATTAAATGTGCCGTTATTGGGATTAGGATATAATCTTGTTGTAAAAGTACTATTGCCCGGGTGATCATTAATGAAATTAACTAACTGAAGGTCAAGCGACCATATACCACGGCCGTGCGTGGCAACTATTATGTTATTGTCCTGGATGAACATATCCCAGATTGATACGGGCGGTAATCCGTTATCGGCATAATGCCACGTATAACCGTTATTTACAGATTCAAATATACCGATCTCTGTTCCTGCCCAGATAATATTTGTATTCTTAGGCATTACCAGCAGAGAATAAACCATAACATCAGGGAAACCTTTGCTGCTGGAGTCATTCAGGTTAAAACCGCTGATATCCTTCCAGTTGTTGCCCAGATCGGTTGTACGCAAAATCTTTGGTTTATCTTTCAGGGAAAATAATAAATAAGCTGTATTAGGATCAACAGGATGGGTTGCAATCCCGGTAGCATAACCCAGCTCGACATCTGTAAAGTCTGATACCGGCTTAAAGCTGTTACCTCCATTTTTTGAAACGAAAATATGCAATTCGGGCTTATCGTACATTCCTGCTCCTGCCCATATAACAGTATCGGTAGCCAAAGACACTTCGACGTTATGCCAGCTTGAGACACTATTATTCACACTCCATCCGTCTTCAATTTCAATCAGTTCCCAGTCATATCTGCCCAACCCGAAATTTTTGTGTCTGTATACACCGTTGCTGCCAACGGCAAATATGACATCAGGCTTTTGTTTTGAGTGTGATAGTTTTGAAATGAACGGCCCGTCATCATTTATGCCATTGTATGCCCTTTCCCATGTTTCGCCGCCGTCATTAGTAACATAGAACCTGTTATAATATGCGCTTCCAATAATTCTGTGAGGATATACAGGGTGCCATAATACTTCAAAACCGTCACCTCCGATTTTATCATCGTATTCTGATGTTGAAGAAGCTGTTTGTCCGGCAGGCGACTGCCATGTTCCATTGTCCTGCATGCCACCTATATACTCATGAAACCCGGGTTTTTTAGCAACGCCATAGAACTGTGTTGTTATATACCCGTTTTTTATCTGGGTCCATGTTTTGCCCTCATCATATGAAATGCCTAATCCTCCGTCATTAGCATCGAGAATAGTAAATTTCTCATTTTCCTCGCTTGTGACGGTCATAACAAATTCATGGTGGTCTACATGAAGATCTTTATTTTTTTTGTCATCAGCCAGCACTGATACCGTGCTTAGCTCGTTAACAATTGAGAAGGTCCCGTACTGTACCCTTATCTTTGATTCGGGCAGTGATCCCGGATTCCATGTTGAATCTTCGGTCAGGGAAGGCCAGAAGAAATAAAGCAGTTTGTAAGTATATCCGCCATTCTTTGTTATTTTAGCATGTGGTGTTGTTTCGTTGTAATCCACCGCGTTAACAAAGAGATACTCCCGGCCTGAAATGTCATCGTCAATATCTCTTTCAATAAGGTTAAATACACCGTCCCTTTCCTGATCACGGAATGACACCATAAGTTGTTTGTTATCATCAGTGTTCCAGACCTCAAAAGGCACATCAACGTAGTTATTATAGGTATAATCCTCCGGGGGGACACCCTGGCCTTCGCCTTCAGGCACAGTAAAACGGTGTGCTTTCTGGCTCTTTCCCGGTCCAAAGCGAATTTCCACTGAACACCAGTCACTTGATAATATCTCTTCTCCATCTTCCTCATCACCGGTAGCCATTGCTCCGCCAAAATAACTGCCGCCAAAATTTATAAAATCCATATAACCGGCAGTATGAAAAGTATCAACTCTCATGACCTGGGGGTCGCTTGTGCTTTGTCCTCCTTTAAATTCTATTTTACCAACATTTACACCACCAACAAATACTATATCATCATCAAAAGGATGTACTTCAATTATGTTGTTGAACCAGCCCTGTACCCCAAGAAAATTATCAGGAGAGACGTATTTACTCCAGTTATTCCCGCTGTCATATGAGATATAAATATGGGTCTTGAACCTGCTATCGCCTATCTCGTAAGGGTCAAAGGCTTCGACACAGGTATATACCTTGTTCGGACTAACCGGTGATACAGCCAGTTGGAACCGCCCTCCCTCGCCGATGCCATTGTAGGAATGGTGCCATGAATCTCCGGAATCTTCTGATTTTAAAATTCCCAGTGAATTGACCCCTGCATATAAAATATTGAAATTTTCATGGTTAGCAACCATATCCTGGACAGCATAGCCCTCATTATAAACCTCGTTCCATGTCTGTCCTCCATTAACTGACTTAAAGATACCGGCATTTGTTGCGGCAATAACAATGTCCTCATTTCCGGGATCCACAAGTATTTTATTCACGTACAGAAAATCATCACCTGTGGAAGTTGAAGCAAGATGTGTCCATGAATTACCCCTGTCATTACTTTTAAATATACCGTTTCCTGTAACCATGCCCAGTCCGTAAAATCCTTCACCGCTTCCTGAATAAATTATGTCATGATCTGATTCTGCCATGGTTAAGGTCGATGTTGCCAGATTGGGAAGATCATCCGACAGGCTGATCCAGCATACTCCGGCATCAACTGTTTTCCATATACCTCCGCTTACTGCTCCTGCATACCATGTCTGGTGTGTACTGTCATCAGGATCAACAATCAAACCTCTTGTTCTTCCCCCGACATTTCCGGGGCCACGCTGAACCCACGGATATACTTCTGAAGTGCGTTTGAGCTTTTTTAACCTTCCTGCGGCCTTTTCGAATTCACGTAAACTGTAATATGTTGCATAACCCGATTTTTCCTTTCCGGGAGGGGTTGTGATGCCTTTAAAATATTTATAAAATTCTCCCGGCTTATCGAATCCAAGTTCATCAGAACTGATATACCTTTTTGAATTATATGTAATCAGATCATATGCATAATATATAACCGCAGCTGCCATTAACAGTATTATTACCGTTCCCCTGTATGTCATTTTTTTCATCATTTTCAGCTATAAATCCTTCATAATCCTACATTATTTATTACCGGTATATTATTTTAATGATCATATTACAAAAGTATTAATAATCCGGCAGACTTCAATTGCTAATCAGGCTCTCGAAATCAATTTCTTCAAAACCTGTTTTTCTGAATGCAGCAACAAACATTGTATCGAATAAAGCAGAATATTTATCGTACAAACCGATATGGATTGTAAGATAATCTCCTGTTTCCTCATCATAATTAAATTTGCCATCAACAGAAACATAATAAATACCATACTGCCCGTAATTAATCACTTCAAGCTGCCTGCCCTTAACCACACTAAAGGTACTGTCATTGTATCGGCAGACCTTTACCCTGATCCCTGAATCGTAAATATTGTCAATCACGAGGCTGTCGCCACTATTGGGATCCAGGGCTGAAACCAGATCAAAAGGATCTGAAATATTATCAACAGAAATTATTCTGTCATTAACAACCACTGCATTCTGATATTCTACTGCCAGCCAGTTTCCTGCCAGGATATTCGGGTATCCGTCCTGGTAATCTATGGTATAATCATCCTTCACGCAGGAAGTAATGCATATCAGCAGGGAAATAACACAAATCAGAAACAGAATGCCCTTCTGAATTCCTGAATTTATTTTTTTCGTAATTTGCATAATTGTCTTTACTTTTTTCATCAGTTATTCTGTTTTTCTCCATAATACAGGTATTTCCAATCCCCTGTATGGGGTATCCAGAAATTTTACTGACCACGATAGTACCCGCTGTGAATATGCTCCCTCAGATGCATCATATCTTCCAAAATATCCTTCTCCGGGCAACAAAACAAGTTTATTTTCACCAAGATCGGCAAATCTGCCGGGCATCGAAGAACCCGGGAAACCAAGTACTTCCTCACATTTGTATAAGCCCTTATCGTTTATTTTTGTTACCCTTGATTCAACCTGCGGTTCCCAGAGAGTGCCTGTATATGTGCCTGAAAGATCATTATTTGTCACATCCTCAAAAGTAACTGCTACAATTCGTTCCGCTATACTGGAAAATCCTTCGCTGTTTTCAGCATAGTAGGATAATATATATAATCCCGGAGAAGACAGATCCACATTCGGCTGGTACAGGTAAAACCAGCTTACGTTTTTTCCCTGCACTTTCGCTTCGATCCCGGGATCTGTGAATATTCCGGTATCGTTTTTAACAATTGAGATAAATTCCCCGCCGGTCATATTAAACTCAGGCAGATATGAAATATGTGAAAGATCAGCTGTTTCTTCCCATTTGTCGCAACTCCATAGAAGCGCACCGAAGACCGTTAACAGGCATATGTATTTTATATATCTCATATTCAAAAATTACTCTGTATCAACTTTTTTATCCCACCACATTTTTTCATATACTGCTTTTCTTACAGGAGTATTATCCGGATTTCCTGAGTACTCTGATTCAGGAAAGATCAGTCTTTTAGGGAAACGTCCGCTTGTAACATTGTTTACTGAAACAGTAAATTCTCCGGGCACATAGTCACCGTTATCAGCAGGCACGGAACTAACTTTCGGATAATGTGTCCTGTTATGTTCCAGAAAAGTCTCAATACTCTGAATGTTAGCCAGGGCAATCCATTTCTGCATAATAATCGCTTCAATGAATGATTCCAGGGGGCTTCCTTCAGCGGGGAACTCATACACATCTCCCGGCCCGTAGAATTCCTCTCCGTTCATCAATCCGAGTCTCAGGAAAGAATTGTTTATACCATTTTCGTACATTTCCTTTGCTTTTGAATAAGACTCAACGCCGTAACGAATTATTGCTTCGGCCTGAAGAAAATATGCTTCAGAAGCTGACATGAGGTATATCGGTGCAAAGGGAGATAAATAGGGTTTTGAATAACTTGCGCTGTTTGTACCTTTTGGTTCATCAGGATCGTTATAGTTACCCTGGTCAAGGCCCTTATGTCCCCCTCCGTTTTCAGGAAAGTCGAACAGGGCATCCAGCCTTTCCAGATCACCTTTATCATTCATAAAGCTTAAAAAGGTATTGCTGAGTATCAGGTTAGGATTGTTACCGAGGAAAACAATTTCGGTTTCATACAAAGGATTCCTGCGCCCTGTTTCATTCGTGAACTGGGTCATTGCAACATCAGTTGTCAGGAATTTTACGTCCCGCTGATATAATGATTCAATACCTTCCCTTGCAGTATCAGGTCGTGCATGCAGCTGCCTCAGGTATATTTTAAGCTTGAGAGTATTCGCAAATTCTGTCCATTTGTCTGTTTTACCGCTAAACAGTATATCTTCAGAACCTATCTCTTCCAGCTCATCGTTTTCAAAATCAGTGGACAGGGCGTGATCGATCCTTGCAATTAAGCTGTCATATATATTTTGTCCGTCCTCATATACAGGTGTTATTATTCCTCCGTCACCTTTCAATGCCTGGGAAAATGGGATCTCTTCATAAAGGTCGGCTAAAATCTGATATGTATATGACTGAATTACCGTAGCTACAAAGTAATAATTCCAGTTGCCGTTTTCCCTTGATACATCCTTTATATATTCAAAATTCTTAAGCGCTCCCGTATACAATTCCCCAAATTGTCTGTTATCATAAGTACTGCTGCTTATATCATATGAATCCAGCCCGGTATATTGTGTAGCACCCGGTGATTGTGTCCAGTTCTGCGACCAGAGCGCACCAAGGACCTGGTATCTCCCTCCGTATACATATGCAACAGAGGAAATGCCGGCAGCAAGAGTTAGCTCTTCATTCGCTTCATCAGGGTTATTCGGATCCTTATTAATATCAAGCCAGTCTTCACATGAAACAAATAAAGCCAGCAAGCACAATGACAGGACAGTTAATATTTTTGTATTTATCCTCATCCCGAATTTTTATTGCTCTCCTGTTCCCAGGAGGTT
>CAZBUF010000017.1:0-8361 GCA_964495025.1 uncultured Bacteroidales bacterium
CTCATGCTTGATATCTGAGTATGAATAAATATTGATATCTTAATCTGCTCTCTGATCCCTGTTAAGATCAGTCTATTTTATAGGAATTGGCAAAATCCTTTGATATGTAATTATCATAACCCATGCAAACATGTGAGGCAAAATCAGTTGCTGTATGAATTATTTTTGCCCATGAGGGTTCATCAAGGTTGTTCAGCTCCTTATATCTAATATTATATCTGTATAGAGAATAAGCAATGCCCGCATTAAAACTATCGCCTGCTCCAATTGTGCTCTTTGCTTCAATTTTCTGAGTTTCATACCGCTGCCTGATCTTTCCTGTTCTTAAAAATATGCCCTTATGGCTTGTTGTATATAACAAATTAGGAGATAATTCTTTTATTATACCATATGTTTCATCAGCATCCTTTGCCCCGAATACGAAAGAGAAATCTTCATGAGAACCCCTGACTATATCTGCCAATCCCATATTATCCACGATCATAGGTTTCAGTCTGGGTAAATCATGTAAATGTTGTTTCCTGAAATTAGGATCATAAATGACAATAGCTTTCTTTTTATTTGCCTGTTTAATGAATTTCAGCAATATTTCTCTGATTTCAGGCGTTATGGCATAAATTGAACCAAAGATAATAATGTCATCCTGCTGAAGTTCAGGGAAGCTAATATCTAACCTGTTTTGGGGATATATCTTGTAGAAATCATAACTGGCATCGCAATTTTCATTTAAAAAAGCCAGGGCCAGTGAGGATTTTCCATCATAATACCTGTATACATAATCAGTAGAAACATGGTTTTCCCTTAAGAAATTGTCAATAAAATTACCTACTTCATCCAGTCCGTATTCACCAATAAAATAAACAGGCGCATTTAATCTTCCGAGAGTAACTGCACAATTAAGGCACGCTCCTCCCGCTTTTGCTGTAAACGGCTGATTTTTACTAAATAAAATATCCAGTACAGTCTCTCCTATAGTATAAATCTTTCTCATTATATTATTTTTTGCATGTCTGATAAAGTCTCAGGCTCATTTTATTTCATTCGCAGTATTTCTTGATTTTGTTCCCAGATATCCACCGTGGTGCCGGTGTGCATAATCATCTGCAGAAAAGCCTATTTTTTTCATCATTAAAACAACAAGGATATCTCCAATTACAGTCATTGCTGTAGTAGATGTAGTAGGAGTTAGTCCAAGCGGGCATACTTCCCCGGGATTACCTGTATAAATCATACAATTCGCATATGTTACAAGCTGGCTGTCAGGTTTCCCTGTAATAACAATTACAGGAATGTGCTTAAATAATTTTCTTGCTAATATTACCAGCTCAAGAATTTCTCTTGTTTTTCCCGAATTTGATATAAGCAGCAATATGTCATTTTTCTGAATAATTCCAAGATCGCCATGCTGAGCATCACTGGGGTGTAAAAACAACGCCGGAGTACCTGTTGAACTGAAGGTTGTGGCAATATTGGTGGCAATCTGCCCTGCTTTGCCCATCCCACTTGATATAAGCTTCCCTCCTTTATTATGTACCGACTGATAGATCAATTCAACAACGATATTAAAATTTTCTGTAACAGGAATATTCAAAATTGCTTCGGCTTCGGCTTTCAATAATTGTTCAATAAGTATTTTCATTAATTAACAAAAATGATTTTATAAAAGACAGACAAAGATATAAGAAAATAGATGTTTTTGAGAAGAATTAAGCCTAAAAAAAGAATTCCCGGTTATTTTGGCCTGTTGCGGTTTATCCTAAAAAACTGCTGATTTTTCCAAGAAGCTCATCTTTTTTCAAAGGCTTCGCGATAAAGTCGTTGCAGCCGGCTTCCAGACATTTAATTTTATCTTCTGACATAGCATAAGCAGTCTGGGCAATTATCGGAGTGCGTATTCCTGACTTGCGAAGTCGTCGCGTGGCCTCATAACCATCCATCTCAGGCAACCTGATATCCAGCAGTATGATATCAGGGATTTTGTTTTTACATATGTCCAGTGCCATATAGCCGTTTTCCGCTCTTAACATGGTTGCATTTGTCTGTGAAATCACTGCTTTTAGGAAGGCATAATTCAACTCATCATCTTCAACAATAAGAATAACTTTGTCATGCCAGTTATAAGTTATGGATTCTTTCTTTATTTCTGCAACTTTTGTTTCTTTCCTAACCGATTTACAGGGCAGAGTAAAATAAAATGTGGTCCCGATGCCTTTATCTGATTTAACCCATATTTCTCCTCCAAGCAATCTGACAATTCCTTTTGCAATAGGAAGACCAAGTCCTATACCACCGTATGTCCTTGTATTGCCTTCATCGGCCTGTCTGAAATATTCAAAGATTATTGAATAAAGTTCCTCATCAATACCAATGCCAGTATCTTCAACAAAAAATCGCAGAAAATTATCACTATCAATTGTATAGCCAAATTTTATAGTACCACGTTTTGTAAATTTTATCGCATTATCCAGAAGGTTGCTCAATATTTGCCTTAACCGCGCATGATCGGTATTTATATTGCTTTCGTCATTACTTAATTCTTTAAATGCAGATATTTCAATATCATTTTTCTCATCCCGCAGCAGTTCCCTTTCATAGAATATAAATAATTCAGAGATCAGTTCATTAATATTACAGGTAGATTTATTTATTGACAGCTGATTAGCCTCGATCTTCGAGATATCGACAATATCATCAATTATATGCAACAATTGCTGGCTGCTTAACGAAATAATATTCTCATATTCCTTTTTCAGCGCAGGATCAATATTTTCCTGATTTATCATTTCAGCAAAACCAACTATTCCATTCATAGGAGTCCTTATCTCATGTGATATATTGGCAAGAAATGAAGTTTTAAGTCTGTCACTTTCCTGGGCTTTCAATTTGGCTATTCGCAGTTCCTGTATAATATTTTTTTGTTCTGTTATGTCACTCGCTATTCCTGCTATTCTATAGAATTTCTTATTTTCATCACATATCGGGAAGAACCTGGCCCATAACCATCTGACCCCACCATCAGGTTTGATTATCCTGAATTGTTCCTCATAATAATTGTCTTTCAGTATTTTATCGTTGTCAGGCCATAGGCAAAAGCTTGTATTATCCTCGGGATGTATCCATTTTTGAATAATTTCAGGATTCTTCTTTAATTCTTCCCCGCTTCTTCCTGATATTTTCCCGAAAGCGCAATTCAAATAAAGTATTCCTTTTTCGTTTCTCAACCAGAATATATCATTTGAGTTTTCGGCCAATTGCCTGAACTTTTCTTCACTGTCGAATAACTTATCATATATTAACTGCAGCTCACTATGCTGTAATTCAAGTCTGCTATTCAAATTTGTCAGTTCATTGTTAATTGCCAGCAATTTTAATTCAGCTTTCTTAAGTGCATCATTTTGTTGTTGATAAGCCAGTTCAGCAAGCTTACGGTCGCTTATATCCGTATGTGTCCCGATAATTCTTAATATTTTATTATTGTCATCCCTTTCAACACTTTTACCTCTTGACTGGATCCATCTCACCATTCCGTCTTTAGCATTCATCCTGAACTCAATACTGAAGTATGTCTCCTTCTTTTTAAGAAATGAAAGTATCTCTTTTCTTACATATTCCCTGTCATCTTCAAATACAAGATCCAATAATGTCCGGAATTCATGAGGGAATTCATCTTTTTCATAGCCAAGCATATTAAACCAACGAGGACTAAAGTATGTCTTATTGTTCAAAGGATTATAATCCCATATTCCATCATTTGTTGCCTCCAGTGCAAGCGCCTGCCGTTCTTCATTTTGTTCCAGGCGGTTAATAATATTGGAAATTTCTTTTGACCTGCTGTCGTATTCCTCATGGTTATCAGATATATTCTTCTTCTGATTATATAATTCCTTAATCAGCGAAATATATTCTTTCGTTTTATTTTTCAATCCGGCCTCATTCTTCTTTCTTTCAATTATATTGTTATATAAAGCCAGTATTATTCCTTCAGATATCTGAAAGACGAAAACCTGAAAAGCATTAACAGTCTTTCCATTTTTACTGTATATTCTTTCCTTGTTCCATGTATGTCCATTTCTTGCAACCAGTATAAAATTATCAAGGGCATCACTATTGTCTTTTTTATTGAATGGCTTCCTGATCGGCTTTCCTATCAATGGCTGATGCTTAATATTAAGTATTTCATCAGCAGCATTATTAGCTCCAATAAGAATTAACCTGCTACTAATAAGTCTGAATAATTGAATTCCAATTCTGGAGAATTTATAAAGTTTCAATATCTGTTCCTTAACAGCATTATCTAATTCAATCGATCTATGTTTATTTTTTCCGGAATGTAACATACGTAATAAAATATGATCCTTTCTAACAAATTAAAATACAAAAAATACGAAATAATCACAAAATATAATCAATCATTTTAGAATAGGCTAACTATATTATTTATATGGTTGTTATATTTATTTTATCTTTTTTATATTTCTTTACCCCTCTTTTATGGTTCTTTTATTTACTTAATATATGTATTTATAATTTTATACCCCTTTTTAATTGGGGTATAAATAATTTATTATACATTTGTACCAAAAATAAATTATTAATTTTTAAAACCCATAATCATGAAAAAGTTATTAACAGCTATTTTAATTCTGATTTTTTATATGCCAATAATAACATTAAAAACAAATGCCCAGGAAGAAGAAAGATCTTCTCCCTTCTCATCAGGAGCTGATTTTCTCAGCAACTATGTATGGAGAGGTACAAAATTCGGTTCAGGGCCCAACATCCAACCTTATGTTGAATTTGGAATTGCAGGATTTACAGCAGGCTCATGGGGGTCATTTGCATTTAACACAACTTCAGTTGTTGAAAATGACTTCTATCTGTCATATAGCTTTGACTTCGGTCTTTCACTCGGCGCTACTGACTATTACTATCAGGGGCCTTTATTTGATTTCAGTGATTCAACCGGAAGTCATGCTATTGAGATAAACGGTGCTTACGAGAACGGGGGATTATCGCTTAGCGCCAATTATATTGTAAACGAAGCAGGAGGAGCTGCATCAGCAGGAGGTGATATGTATTTTGAGGCACTGTACTCATTTGAAAATTTTGACATTTTCGTAGGTGCCGGTGATGGATGGCATACAACAACAGGCAACTTTGAAGTTGTTAATTTCGGAATATCAACAGCAAGCGAGATCAAAATTACCGATAATTTTTCCTTACCTGTATCCGGATCAGTAATAGTAAACCCGCAGGCAGAAATTGCATATGTCGTAGTAGGTTTTTCTTTTTAGGTTAAATAAAAACTTATAAATACTAAATATTATGAAAAAAGTAGAAGCAATTATCAGGAAGACCAAATTTGATGAAGTTGTGGAAGAACTTCACAAAGTTGGTATCGACTTCCTTACGTTCTGGAATGCAAGGGGCGTAGGTGCAGCAACGGAAGAAAGGATATACAGAGGTATTAAATATGATACAAGTACAATAGAAAGAATATACATTACTTTCTTTTGTAATGATGAATTTACTCAGCCCGCTGTGGATGTTATAATAAAAACGGCAAGGACCGGCGATAAAGGAGATGGCAGAATCTTTGTAATGGACATTGAGGACGCCTACAGGATAAGAACGGGTGAAAAAGGTGGCAAAGCGTTTGGCACAATAGGATTATAAAATTTAAAATTTAAAAAAAGTAATCATGGAAAATATTGGATTGGACATATCGATAAATAATGTCTGGCTTTTAGTTGCGGCATTCCTGGTGATGTTTATGCAACCGGGGTTTGCTATGGTTGAAGCCGGATTTACACGTGCGAAAAACACAGCGAACATATTAATGAAGAACCTGATGGATTTTTCTATCGGATCAATAACATACTGGTTAATTGGTTATTCAATAATGTATGGGGCTTCTATGCTTGGAGGATTAATTGGTAATCCGTTTGAAAAATTTGCTTTCACAAGCTCCGGATTTGGTTATTATGCTGATATGAGCGATCTGTTGTTCCAGACCGTATTTGCTGCAACAGCTGCAACCATAGTATCCGGAGCAATGGCTGAACGTACAAAGTTCAGCGCTTATATTATTTTCAGTATTGTAATTTCCTTAGTTGTCTATCCTATCTCAGGTCACTGGAAATGGGGTGGCGGATGGCTTGATCAACTGGGATTCCAGGATTTTGCAGGTTCTACATTAGTACATTCAGTTGGTGGCTGGGTAGGATTGACAGGAGCAGTAATGTTAGGTCCAAGGCTTGGAAAATATGTTAATGGTAAAGCCAAGGCTATACCGGGTCATAACCTTGCTTACGGTGCACTGGGTGTGTTTATTTTATGGTTCGGCTGGTTTGGATTTAACCCTGGTTCCGAATTGGCTGCCGTGGGAGGCAGTACAATAGCTATAGGACATATTGCCGTAACAACAAATCTCGCTGCTGCAGCAGGTGCAGTTGCAGCAATGATCACATCATATGCCAGATATAAAAGGCCTACACTGGGACTGTCATTGAACGGTGCCCTTGCAGGTCTGGTTGCAATAACAGCAGGGTGTAATGTCGTTTCTCCTTTGGGTGCAATAGCAATTGGTGCAATTGCCGGTACTGTACTGGTTTTTAGCGTTATATTCTTTGACCAGATTGTAAAAATTGACGACCCTGTTGGCGCTATATCTGTTCATGGCGTTTGCGGTGCTCTTGGCACTTTGATGGTAGGTGTTTTCTCAACTGATGCCGGATTGTTTTACGGCGGTGGCTTCAAGCTCCTGGGTATCCAGTCTGTTGGAGTCCTTGCAGTTGGTGCGTGGGCAATAGGCACAGGATTTATATTATTCTCAATATTAAAAGCCACTAACGGGCTGCGCGTATCAAAGAGAATTGAAGAAGAAGGGCTGGATGTATATGAACATGGAGAAAGCGCTTATAACTAGATATATTTATTCAGGTTTGGTTTATTAAAAAGTCCCGGCAAAAAACACCGGGACTTTTTCTATAAAATAAATATTATTTATATTTCTTTGCAGCTTATGGCCTGGGATAACTCTTGATCACTTCCAGGTTTTTATCAATCTCTTCCTGCGGTAGTTCATAATCTGATAACTGGCCGGTAAGGAATTTATCATATCCTGTAAGATCCATCAGTCCGTGCCCGCTGAAATTAAATAATATGACCTTTTCTTTTCCTTCCTCTTTTGCCTTTTTAGCTTCACGGATTGTAGCGGCAATAGCGTGAGTAGTTTCAGGGGCAGGTATTATACCTTCGGTCTTTGCAAATAAAATTCCGGCATTATAGCTTTCGATCTGATGCAGTGACAGTGGTCTCAATAATCCCTCTTTTATTGCTTTACTAACCAGCGGTGACATACCATGATAGCGTAATCCTCCTGCATGTATTGGCGGAGGTACAAAAGTATGTCCCAGAGAATACATAGCAACAAGGGGAACCATTTCTGCCGTATCACCGTTATCATAAACGTAGGGGCCTCTGGTCATTGTGGGGCATGATGCAGGTTCAACAGGAATAATATCTATGTCAGCCCCATGTATCTTATCATAAACAAAAGGAAATGAAAGGCCTGCAAAATTACTGCCACCACCGGCACATCCGATAATCACATCAACCTTCTTCTCTCCTATTTTTTCAAGTTGTTTTTTTGTTTCAAGTCCAATTATTGTCTGATGTAAACAAACAAAATTTGTAACACTCCCAAGTGAATACCTGGTTTGTCCGCTTTTGTCCGATACAGCTGCTTCAATAGCTTCACTGATGGCCATTCCAAGACTTCCGGGAGTATCCGGCATTTTTTCCAGTATTGCTCTTCCGGTATTTGTTTCGGTACTAGGACTTGCAATACAATTGGCGCCCCAGGTTGCCATCATAAGTTTCCTGAAAGGTTTCTGATCAAAACTTATCCGTACCATGAACACTTTACATTCCAGTCCTATTAAAGAACATGCAAATGCCAGTGCGCTACCCCACTGCCCGGCACCGGTTTCTGTTGTGAGACTTTTGATGCCAAATTCCTTATTATACCATGCCTGTGCTACAGCAGTATTGGGTTTGTGACTGCCGGCCGGCGACAGACTTTCATTCTTATAATATATCCTTGCGGGAGTTTTTAATGCCTCCTCCAGATCATATGCTCTGTGCAAGGGTGAAGGTCTCCACCTGCTTAATAAATCAAGGATACCTTCAGGTATATCAATCCAGCGTTCCCTGCTGTATTCCTGTTCAACCAGGTTCATAGGAAATACAGGGCCCCAGGCTTCCGGTGGAACAGGCCCGTCAGGACCCATATAAGGAGGTACGTCAAGATCGGCTGCTAAGTTATACCATTGTCTGGGCATTTCCTTTTCATCAAGA
>CAZBUF010000018.1:0-4624 GCA_964495025.1 uncultured Bacteroidales bacterium
AACGGTGGAAAAGATCTCACGGAGCTTTATTCCTATACTGTCAGTTGTTTTTTCTTTTTCGGGCTCTTTATACAATAAAAGTGTAATGACAAACATTATTGTGATAGCAATTCCTGCCATCAGGAATGCATAATTCCATGAGATAGCACGTAATTTTCCTGCCACAATGGGTCCGAATGACGCGCCGACATTGACCATAAGGTAAAATATACCAAAACCGAGAGTTTTATTTGATGAGTCGCTGGTTAACCGTACCGTGCCTGATATTAGTGGCTTGAATATGCCTGCTGCAAATCCTATGCTTAGCATAACAAGCATGATCTCGTTATATGAATCTGCAATAAGGAGAAATAATACCGATGGGATATAAGCCAGGTATGATATAATTAACACCTTTTTAAATCCAAACTTGTCAGCAAAAGTACCGCTGAAGACAGGAATAAAATAAGAGATAAACAGGAAAAGCCCCTGGATATTTCCAGACTGGTCTCTTGAGTATCCTAGAGATTCCATATACATAAGGAATCCCATAAAGATTCCATAATATGCAAACCTCTCAAGTACTTCGATAGAGTTTGCTACCCAGAATACTTTTGGAAAAGACGTTCTTCCTTTCATCCCTTATGGTCTATTCAAAATTTAATTCCTCCATCGCCTTGTTTGCCTTATTTGCTATCTCTTCAAATCTCTTCTGGTACTTTTCATTATATGCGCATGCATGTAAATTAATCCATTCCTCAGCCCAGCGGGGGGCCTCTGACATTGCTTCTGAAAATTTCATTAATGTTTTATTATCATGCGGATTCTCCTTGTACTCTTTCAAAGCCTCAATGTATAAAATAATCCACTTTTCATATTGATCAAGATAATCATCACAGTCTGCTATTGCTTCACCTTTTTCTTTGCTGCTTTTACCGGATTGTACTTTTTCAGAGGCCTCATCCGAAGATTCTTTATCACCACTTGTTGAGCCTCCACCACATGAGTAAATCACCGCTAATAATACGAAACAAAGTATACTAATAAACTTTTTCATGATTTATAGGATTTAATATTGTTGTACATGTTAAATTTATTACTACAAATTATTGAAATAAAAATTATGCATGTTAAAGATAAACATTTTATGCTGAATGGTTAAAACTTCTTTATTTTTATACATTCATGTATGGCTTTCAGCAACCGGGGCAACGGTAATAATTGATTTATAAATAAACGTAAAAAACTGAAATAAAATTATATAACAGTCATGAGGACTCTCCTCATTTATGAAATTTAATACCTGTACTATTCAAATGAATTCATTTTTTTATTAAATTAGATTATTATAACAAAGTAATTGCACAATTAGTTAATGAGCCAAAGGCCGACATACGGGGAAATTCTTTCAGAAAATGCTGAGCTTAAAAATAGAATTAAAGAACTGGAGAATACGGTAACCTATACCGATGAGACGGAATCCTTACATGAGAATTCATTTTATAGAAAAAGATTTTACACGATAAGTGAGAATGTTAAGGATGTTATTTATAAAATGTCCCTGCCTGAAGGTAAATACGATTATATCAGTCCGCAATGCACGGAACTTTTTGGTTATACTCCCGAGGAATTTTACAATACACCGTTATTAGTAAGACGGCTGATAAGTCCTGATTCATTTTCATATTTTAAGGAGCACTGGAAATTACTTCTCTCTGGTAATGCACCTGATTTTTATGAACTGAAGATTATTAAGAAAACCGGAGAAGTAAGGTGGGTACAGCAAAAAAACCTTATAATCAGGGATAATAAAGATAAACCTTTGGCAATTGAGGGAATTGTCACAGATATTACTGAAAATAAGAACGCAGAAGAAAAACTTAAGAAAAGTGAAGAAAAATTCAGGGCTTATATTGAAAGCTCACCGACAAATATATTTTTATTGGACGAAACCGAGAGGTTCATTTATGTAAATCCTTCTGCATGTAAGTTGCTCAGGTATAAAGAGAGAGATCTTCTCAGGATGTCATTTAATAATATTCTTAATCCGAATAATAAGGAATATGGTAGTATAAATATCCATCAGCTTCTGGAGGATGGAAAAAGACTTAATAATGAGTTTGAGTTTTTAGGAAAAGACGGGAAACTTGTAAATGTCCTGCTGGATATACAGAGTTTGACAAAAAACAGGTATATATTATATTCCACTGATATCACTGAACGAAAAGTACTGGAAAAGGCATTTGCCAGAAAATCGAAATTATTAGTTGAGGCTCAGCATATTGCAAAGATGGGCAACTTCACCATTTCTCCATCATATGATATCATTGAATGGTCTGATGATATTTACAATTTTTTTGGGATCAAAGGGCAGAAATTACCGCCAAGATACAATGAATACCTGCGGCTGGTGCACCCGGAGGATCGGAAGATTATCAGGGATAATTTACACCTGCAATTTATAACAAACTCTGGATTATTATCATATGAATACAGGCTGAAGTTACCATCTGGCAAAATTAAATATCTGTATAATACCAGTAAGCAAATCTATAAAAAGAACGGAGCAGTTGATTACCTTGTTGTTACTATTCAGGATATCACCTACCGCAAGAATATTGAAAAAGAATTAAGGGATCAGCGCGACAGGGCGCAGCAGTATCTTGATATAATAGAAGTAATACTTGTTATCCTGAATGAAAGCGGGAAAGTAACACTCATCAATAAAAAGGGATGCAGGGTTCTGGGTATCAGGGAAAATCAAATATTAGGGATGAACTGGTATGATATAGCCTTACCTGCACGTTTCAGAAAAGAGATGAAAGGCCTTTTTATAAAACTTATCAGTAAAGAGATCAGGCCGGTTGAAAATTATGAACATCCGGTAATTGCAAAAGATGGTGACGAGAGAATATTTATCTGGAACAAGACCATCCTGGAAGACCCTTCAGGAAAGGTTAACGGGGTATTAATAGCCGGCAAAGATATTACGGAGTACAAGAAAGCTGAAAATGCACTAAAATTAAGCAAGGAGAATTACCGAAGACTTGTAGATAATTCGTTGATTGGAGTGTTCAGGGTAAATTTTAACGGAGATATTCTATTTGTAAATGAAGCTGTAATTAAAATATTCAGATTCAAATCGAAAAAAGAATTTATTGCACATGGCGACATCCTGTGTTTCAGAGATATAGCAAAGAAGGAGAAACTGCTTGACATTTTAAAGAAACATAAATCGGTCACTGATTTTATTTGTGAGGCATCCACAAATAAAGGAAGAAAAATTATTGTCAGTATAAGTGCTGTCATGGATAATGAAGAGATATCAGGTATGATTATAGATATTACAGAAAAGGTAGAAGCACAAAATCAACTAATTAAACTAAATGAAGAACTTCAGGATGTAAATAAAAAAATAAAGAAGATCAACGATGAGCTGAAAAAGAGTCATGACAGATATTTAAACCTTTTTAACAGTACGGGGACTGCTACATGCCTGTTGAATAAAAGCGGAAATATTATCTTATGCAATTCCAAATTCGAGGAATTATCCGGATATACAAGAAAGGAAATTGAAGGTAATATGAGATGGTCGGATTTAACAGCAAAAGAAGATATAAAAAGAGTCGGGGTTATATATGAGCAAAGGGTAAGCAAAACAGGTAATCCCCCGGAAAATTATGAATTTGATTTAGTGGATAAATCGGGGAACAGGAAAAATATTCATATTCAGGTTGGGATATTACCGGGCTCGGAGGAAAATATTGCTTCTTTAATTGATATAACTGAGAGAAAGAAAGCAGAGAAGGCATTAATAGAGAGCGAAGAAAGATTCCGGAGTTTCTATGAGAGTGCAACACTGGGATTATACCGCACCAAACCTGACGGCCAAATTATTATGGCAAATAATGCTGCTGTAAAGATTCTCGGGTACAACTCTCTTAGCGAACTTATGCACCGTAACCTTGAAAAAAATGGCTATGATCCTTTATACCCGCGAAGTGACTTTAAGAAACGACTGGAAAAAGAAGGTGTAATCATTGGTGTGGAGAATGCATGGACAAGGAAAGACGGCTCGACTATTTATGTACGTGAAAGTGCCAGGGCTATACGTAATGAGAAGGGAGAGATTATATGTTATGATGGCACATTTGAGGATATAACGGAAAGAAAACACTATGAAAGGGAATTGCAGCTGGCGAAAGAAAAGGCAGAAGAAAGTGATAAATTGAAGTCGGCTTTCCTTGCGAATATGAGCCATGAGATAAGAACTCCTATGAACGCCATAATTGGATTTGCTAACCTGCTTAAATATAAGAAGTTTACTGAAGAAAGAAAAAATGTGTTTGTTGATATAATTAATACAAAAAGCAGGCAGCTGCTGCAAATCATTTCTGATATTATTGACATTTCCAAAATTGAAGCAGGCCAGCTCACGGTAACGAATAAGAATTTTTCATTAAACGGGCTTATTGACCAGCTTGCACTTTATTTTAATACACTTAAAAAACAGGAAAACAAACCTATTGAGATAAACCTTCATTATGGGTTGCCTGAGAATAAATCATATATATATTCTGATAATGTCAGAATTGAGCAGATACTGACAAATCTCTTGTCAAATGCATATAAATTCACTGAAAAC
>CAZBUF010000019.1:0-3605 GCA_964495025.1 uncultured Bacteroidales bacterium
GTGACCATGACATTTCAGATACGTGGATTAACCCTTCAACGCCCGGCGCAATTTCAATAAATGAACCGTAATCAGCCATAACTACCACTTTGCCTTTTACCTTATCGCCGACTTTAAGATTCGGATCAAGCGAATCCCACGGATGAGGCGTTAGCTGTTTTAAGCCAAGAGCGATTCTTTTCTTGTCATCATCAAAGTCAAGTATTACAACCTGCAGCTTTTGATCAAGTTCGGCAATTTCTTCAGGATGATTTACCCTTCCCCATGATAGATCTGTGATATGTATTAATCCGTCAACACCCCCTAAATCAATAAATACACCATATGATGTAATATTCTTAACAGTTCCTTCAAGAATCTGTCCTTTTTCAAGCTTTGCAATGATCTCCTTTTTCTGTTGTTCAAGCTCAGCTTCAATAAGTGCTTTGTGGGAAACAACAACGTTTTTAAATTCATAGTTTATTTTTACAACCTTGAATTCCATCGTTTTCCCGACAAATATATCATAGTCGCGAATAGGTTTGACATCAATCTGGGAACCCGGGAGAAAAGCTTCAATTCCAAAAACATCCACGATCATGCCTCCTTTTGTGCGGCATTTGACATATCCTTTAATAATTTCGTCTTTTTCCAGGGCTTCATTAATTCTGTCCCATGATTTTAATGCCCTGGCTTTTTTATGTGAAAGCACCAGCTGCCCTTTTTTATCTTCCTGACTTTCCACATATACCTCAACCTTATCACTAATTTTGATATCAGGATTATATCTGAATTCATTCAAACTTACAACTCCTTCAGACTTATAACCGATATTTATAACTACTTCCCTTTTGTTCATTGAGATTATAGTACCCTCTATTACTTCATTATCAGCAACAGGTGAAAGGGTATCATCATACATCTTTTCCAGTTTTGACCTTTCTTCGGCAGAATAGATGTCTTCATTATCCACATAAAGTTTCCAGTCAAAATCTTTATCGGATTCGATGATTTTATCAATGTCTTTTGCCCTGGACACTTGCTTTGTCACTTCCTTCTTTTCAAAAGTCTTTTTTTCAGCTGACTCAACAGAATCGGGTGAGCCCTCAGTATCCTTTTCTGATTTCGGCGACTCCTTAGTATCCTTCTCTGATTTTATTGATTTTTCAGCAGCCTTTTTTTCGTTTTCCTTTACTTTGGTAGTATCTGCCTGTGAAGCCGGGGAAGAACTGTCTTTGACTTTCTTTTCTTCTTTACCGGTTCGTTTCAGTGCTTCTTCTCCTGTTTTCCGGGATTTCTTAACAGTTCCTTTTACTTCTTTTTTCTTTTCGTTTTCAGGAAGTTTTTTACTTGTTTTTTCTTCTGGTTTGGATTCTTTGCTATTTGTCTTTTTTACAGCTCGTTCCTTTTTATCAGCCACTTTATCTTCAACTTTTTTACTTTTGGCCGATTTCTCTTCCAAATTGCTATTGCTCTTTACCGTCATTTAAAATAAATTACTAATTAATAAGTTAGACATTATGTTGCTTAAATCGAGCTGCAAAACTATAATTTTCTAACACAAAAAACTAAAGATACAAAAAAAAAATACAAAATATTATAGAATAAACTTAAAACCAATGGATTCAGGGTGTTAACAGGTAATAAACAAAGATGTATGAATTCACGTGTTTATGCGCTTTTTTTAAGCCTTTCTGCTTCTCTTCTTTTTTTGCGCATTAAAAAAAGTGCTTTGTTTTCTTCTCTGCGAAGCAGCCTTTCAATATTTTTCTGGTGGGTAAAAAGGAGCAATACTGATATGATCAGCGAAAAAATCATAAGTGACGGGGTAGTGGTCTTAAATACAAATATTACTACAAAAGGAAATGAAAAACCTGCTATCATTGAACTGAGTGACACATATTTAGTAATTATCAATGTCACTATAAACACGCCGATACATATCAGTGTTGTAAACGGGTCAATTGCCAGGACAAATCCTAAAAGCGTAGCAATTCCTTTGCCTCCCTTAAACCCAACGTACACAGGGAAAATATGCCCGGCAATTGCTGCCATTCCTAATAAAAGCTGAAAATTAATATAATCTCCCGATTCAGGGATATAATAGTTAGTGAGATGTATTAAATTAACTGCCAGCCAGCCTTTAAAAATGTCCAGAATAAGGATAATCAACCCTGGCTTCCAGCCTAGTATTCGTATTGCATTTGTAGAACCAGCATTCCTGCTGCCATGTTCTCTGATATCTATACCATAGAAAGATCTTCCGATCCAGACTGAATTGGGAATTGAACCTAAAAGATAAGCTAATAAAAGGATTGCAATATTAAAGAATATTGACATTAAGGAATTAAATTGTTAATTGGCGCGTAAAGTTATTAATAATTCTCTATGTAGCAATATTATGGCAAATAAATTTGTTAACCTGTAAAATTACGAAAGCCTCTGTTACCTGTGAACAGAGGCTTTTATATATCATGTGATCGTATGAATAAGTTTTGTTTATCGCGACATTATTTAGCAAATTGAAATAAAATCAGTTGTTTGTGTGTCCTTATAATATTTCAAACGGACTTACTGTATCCTTATTATATTTTTCTTTGCATGCAAGAAGCCTTTCTTTCTGGTCTTTTAATATGTCTGTGAAGGCTTGAGGGATATCATCTTCTCCAGCATAAATATTTTCCATTCTTTCACTCTTTTCAAGAAATTTTTTAATTCTTATAGAGAATTGCTTTACATAAAGCTCTTTGGTATATTCCCTGTTAAATATCTGCTTAAAAAGTAGCTGTACATCTTCATATTTTGGTATATAACCTATAGGAGTCTCAATTGCATCATATTCTCCATGCACTCTGCCTTCCATCCATATCAACCATACTTTCTTGTCAACTTTTTCACTTAAGAATTCCCCATCCTCTTTGATAAAATAATTTGTAGCAAATGTTAACGGAGGATTTTTTAGTCTGTTACCAAACCTGATATGATTGTTGATATACTTACCGAATTGTACTACAAGAAAATCTAAATTAGCCATCGGACTGAATTTCCTGACTCCTTCCTGTCCCAGAGTAGCAGCAGTGGTCTCAGATTCAATTGTTGCACCAATATATACTCCGTGCTCCCAGCTTAAACTCTGAAATACAGGTACGGATGTATCAGAGTCACGGCCTCCGTATATTATACCACTTATTGGAACACCATCAGGATTGTGAAGATTTGGATCAACATTTGATAATTCATTTATTCGTATAGTATATCTTGCATTCTTGTGAGCATGTTCCACAATTTTTCCGTTTTTGTCTTTGTCTCCGAGCTTCCAGTTATCACTGAAATGATTCATGCCTTCATCCGGAAGTTCCTGACCCATATTCAACCAATATGCTTTACCATTGTTAATTAAAATATTGGAAAAAATTAATTCTCTTGGTGTAGTAAGCACTTCGTAAATAAAAGGGTCATCTTTTGGATTTACATCTGTGATAATACCAAATATACCCTGCTCAATATTAACAGCATGACATGTCCCGTCATCCCATTCTCTGAGATATGCAATGTCATCTCCAACAATTGATTGTCCCGGGACCATTGCAGTGGATGTCTTGCCACATGCACTTGGAAATGCACCT
>CAZBUF010000020.1:0-2166 GCA_964495025.1 uncultured Bacteroidales bacterium
AACTTAATATTACTCTGTATTAAAAATATATCGTAAAATTACTTCTTTCTGAAAAAGATCTGAACAGGCACACCTGTAAAATTAAAGTTTTCCCTCAGCTTATTCTCCAGGTATCTCTTATACGATTCCTTAACATATTGAGGCAGATTACAAAAAAATGCAAATGACGGAGCATGTGTCGGAAGTTGTGTTACATACTTAATCTTTATATGTTTTCCCTTAAATGCAGGCGGCGGATAACTTTCAATTATCTCTGCCATTATTTTATTCAGCTTCGATGTCGGGATTCGCTGCTTTCTGTTCTCATATACATTAACTGCTATTTCAAGTACTTTATGTATCCTTTGTTTTGTTATGGCTGAGGTAAAAATAACCGGGACATCCTGAAAAGGGGCGATTTTTGATTTTATCCGTTCCATATATTCCTTGCTCGTCCCCGTGTCTTTATTAACAAGGTCCCACTTATTTACAAGAATTACTATGCCTTTCCTGTTGCGTGAAGCAAGGTTGATAATATTAACATCCTGTGATTCAATGCCTGCAGTTGCGTCAATCAATACAAGGCACACATCAGAATTTTCAATGGCACGTATCGATCTCATCACAGAGTAAAATTCCACATTTTCGGATACCTTGCCTTTCTTTCTCAGCCCCGCCGTATCAACAAGGTAAAAATCATGATTAAACTTCTTATACCTGGTATAAATGGAATCTCTTGTTGTTCCTGAGATTGGAGTAACAATATTACGCTCTTCCCCGATAAGAGTATTGATAAGAGATGATTTCCCCACGTTAGGCCTCCCCACAATTGCAAACTTCGGAAGGTCCTCTTCTTCACCATAACTTTTCTTAACAAATGACCCCACCATATCATCAAGCAGATCGCCGGTGCCGCTCCCGTTAAGAGATGAGATAATATACAATTCGCCCAGTCCCAAAGAATAAAATATGCTCGTATCATATTGCTGGTTGAAATTATCAGCTTTATTTACCACAAGAAACACTTTCTTGTTTATTTTTCTTAACATATCTGCAATAGACTGGTCCAGATCCGTTATATCAGTAGTAACATCCACGAGGAATACAATAATATCGGCTTCATCAATGGCCAGGTGAACCTGCTTCTTTATTTCCTCTTCATATATATCATCAGTATCACTGACATATCCGCCCGTGTCAATAACAGAAAACTCAATCCCGTTCCATACAGCTTTCCCATAATGCCTGTCGCGTGTCACACCACTTGTCTCATCAACAATTGCATGCCTGCTTTCAGTGAGCCTGTTAAAAAAAGTTGATTTCCCCACATTCGGCCTGCCTACTATAGCTGCTATATTTGACATAAATATTTTGTTGTTGGTTACTCGTCACTCGTTGCTCGCTACTCGCTACTCGCTGCTGGTTGCCCGTTGCCCGTTTTTAACGGTACCCGAAGTTCCGTAGCGGCCCTGTATTATTCCTCCAGTCCTTGTTCACTTTCACGAATAATTCCAGAAAAACCTTTTTCCCCAGGAAATTTTCGATATCAATACGGGCTTCGGTGCCAACCTTTTTCAATGCTTTTCCCTGGTGGCCGATGATTATCCCTTTCTGGCTGTCTCTTATAACATATATAATTGCCCTTATACTGATAAGTTTCTCACTTTCTTTGTAAGTATCGATAGCAACTTCAACGGAATAAGGTACTTCCTGCCGGTAGGAAAGTATCAGTTTTTCCCTGATAATTTCCGAAACAAAAAATCTTTCGGGCATGTCAGTTAGAGTATCTTTCGGATAATAAGCAGGCCCTTCCGGTATAAGCTCGAGTATCCTGCCAAAAATCTTATCCGTGTTGTATTTATGCAAAGCCGATGCTGCAATGATCTCAGCTTCAGGTAATATCTCTTCCCATTGCTTATTCAACTTATTAACCGCTTCCTGTTTGACAAGGTCAATCTTATTTATTACCAGGAGAATCGGTATGTTTTTGCCCCTGAGCTTATCAAGGAACTTTTGATTCTTATCTGTTTTCTCAATAACATCCGTAACATAAATAATAAGGTCAGCATCTGCAAGTGCTGATGAAACATATTTCATCATCGACTCATGCAGCTTATAAGCGGGTTTCAGTATTCCCGGGGTATCAGAATATATTATCTGAAAATCCTCGCCGTTGACTATCCCCAT
>CAZBUF010000021.1:0-1501 GCA_964495025.1 uncultured Bacteroidales bacterium
TATGATCACCAGATCAGGTTTAAGAGCCGATAAATGGTTTACAAGAAGGCCGCAACGAAGAAATGAATTAAGCTTTGCCCCGTTCACACCCGCCGAGCTATAAACGACTCCCGGATCATCGTTCTCAAAACTAACCCCATACAAAGTAAAATGATCCTGCAAAGTGTCCGTTTTTACAAACCTTATTTTCAGCTCATCAAGGTAGCTGAAAAGCACAAACTCAGTGTAACCCATTGAATCATTAACAATTATTGTATCGATAATATCATCATTATCAAGCTTTATCCTGTAACCTGTTTTATCAGGGTCATGAAAAATTTTTACCTTATTAAAGTCGTAGCGGATGAAGCTGTCAGTATTAAGCACTATTTGCACTGAAGAGGTGACGTCATGTGTAGTAACTGAGTAACCTGCCAGTCCAAGGGTACAGTCCCTGTTCTGCTGTGTGTTCCTGCAGTATTCCCAGAGTCCCTCATAGCTTACGGTATAATTTGATGGATTATTTGTTTTAGCAAGCCTGTAAGGAAAGATAAACCCTCTGGTCCCGGCAAGTCCGGGATAAAAAGCCTGCAGCCGCTGCCTCATCTTATGGGAATATACATCTGCCTGGATATGGGATCCCCCGATATGTACTA
Organism: uncultured Bacteroidales bacterium; assembly: GCA_964495025.1. Taxonomy (GTDB): domain Bacteria; phylum Bacteroidota; class Bacteroidia; order Bacteroidales; family UBA10428. Next base: position 636 of record CAZBUF010000021.1, read on the forward strand.
TATTAAGTTTTCCCATGCCGCAGACTATCAGGCTGTCGTAAATATCGAATATTTTTTCAAACGCTGAACTGTCGTTGAAGAATATGAATTTATTCCTGTCATACCTTATAAAACTATATTTTTTAATTTCAAAAGGATAATATTCCTGTTGTGCGTATGTATTAAGTATATTAAATACAAGTACTGCAAAGCCTAAAAAAATTATCTTCCGCGTCATCAACACTTACTTACTGTTATATTTTTTTCAGCTATGAGCAATGAAAATCCAATTATTCGGCATTCATTTTCTCAAACCTGTTATATTCATAGATAAATGAGTTATAGAACATCTGGGCAATTATTCTTGCCCCCTTCGGATTAAAATGCACAAAATCCTTTGAGGCCAGCGGCGGCTCTGCAAATACCCAGCTAGGCATAGAGTTCTCACCACCCATAGCCTCATACATATCCCAGTATGCTGCTCCTGCCCTGAATGTTGCATCTTTCAAAGCCTTTCTCACCTTCTTTAAATTCGGGTAGGTAACATACCTGTCCTTTTCCTTGACCGACATATCTGCTACTCCTATGACAATTATTGACGCATCAGGGCAAACCCTGTATAACTTACTTAACTGGCTGTAAAACCATTTTTCATAATATTTGTAGTCATCAGCTATGTAAGGCACCACATTTCCCCCAAACTGTAACAGGAATAATTTCACATTCAGCAGGCTATACATTTCCTGCAGCAATTCGCCGTCTATTTTTGTAAATACCGTACCGGAGCAGCCTCTCATTGCTATATTATCAACTGCAACACCGCTGTTGTTGTCAAGCGCTATTCCGTATATCTCCGGGCTTGATCTGCCTTCGAACTTTAATTTAAG
>CAZBUF010000022.1:0-8701 GCA_964495025.1 uncultured Bacteroidales bacterium
AAGATTGTTTATTTATACAAATAAATATAACAATTAATCTTTTCGAATATATAACCATTCATTAATTTAACAATTTAACCATCCATCAATTCAGCCATTCAACAGTATAGCAATTTAACAATTTAGCAATTTAACAATTTAACAATTTAGCAATTTAACAATTTAGCAATTTAACAATTTAACCATTCAACAATTTAACCATTCAACAATTTAGCAATTCAAATATTTTAATTAAAAATCTCTATTTTTACACGCTCAATTAATATCATTATATTAATAAATTTTTATGAAAAAGCTTATCCCGCTAATTTTAAAAGTGATCCCCAGGAAACATTTAATAAGGTTAAGTTATATTTTCATGCGGATAAGTGCCTTCTTATATAAAGGTAATAATGTTGAATGCCCTGTTTGTGACAGCCGGTTCCGTAAGTTCCTTCCATACGGTCACAACATCATCAGGAAAAATGTATTATGCCCCGGATGCCTTTCCCTCGAAAGGCACAGGTTAATGTGGCTGTTCCTCAGGAACAAAACGGATTTCTTTACTGCCAGACTCAAGGTACTCCATATTGCTCCTGAACAATGTTTTTATTCAAGGTTCAAAAAAATGAAAAACCTTGATTATATTACTGCAGACCTGGAATCACCTATAGCGGATATCAGAATGGATATACAAAAAATGCCATTTAATGATAATGAGTATGATGTGGTAATATGTAATCATGTCCTCGAACATGTGGAAGATGACAATAAGGCTCTCTCTGAGATACTGAGAGTCATGAAAAAGGGAGGATTTGCCATTTTACACGTACCCATGAACCTGTCAATGGAAAAAACTTATGAAGATCCTTCAGTAACAAGTCCTGATGAGAGGGAAAAACAATTCAGGCAAAAGGATCATTACAGGTTGTACGGAATGGATTTTCCCCAGAGAGCAAAGAAAGCAGGATTTAAAATTACTGATGCAAATTACACCGGCGAACTTAATAAACAGGAGATTGAGAGGTACAGGATAATTGAGAAAGAACTAATGTATGCATACAGGAAATAACAAATTTTTCTAATTTTTTTTAGTAAAATTCAAATAATTATCTATATTTGTCATTCTAATAACATTTTATGAAACGTATCATCGTCATAGTATCTGTCCTCGTGGTTAGCATTCTCAGGATGCTGAGGTAAGGATGGAACATGCCATGATTCAAGATATAAAGCCATTCTTACTAAGGATGGCTTTTTTAATTTTAATATTTATGCTATTTATAACCTGTAATATTTAATGTCATGCAAATCAAATTAAGAAGTTCAATAACTACTGAAGGCAGGCGAATGGCTGGTGCAAGAAGCCTTTGGAGAGCTACAGGCATGAAGGAAGAACAATTTGGCAAGCCTATAATTGCCATTGTCAACTCATTCACACAGTTTGTGCCGGGCCATACTCATTTGCATGATATCGGACAGCAAGTAAAATCAATTATTGAAAAAAAGGGATTCTATGCTGCAGAGTTCAATACTATTGCCATAGATGACGGTATAGCCATGGGCCATGACGGAATGTTATACTCTCTGCCCTCACGTGACCTGATAGCAGATAGTGTTGAATATATGTGCAATGCACATAAAGTTGATGCTATGATCTGTATCAGCAACTGCGATAAAATTACGCCGGGGATGCAGATGGCCGCAATGCGCTTGAATATCCCTGCTGTTTTCGTTTCAGGAGGACCTATGGAAGCAGGAATAGTAGGAGATAAAAAGTATGATCTTGTTGATACTATGGTTATGGCTGCCGACGATAAAATTTCCGACAGTGAACTCCGCCTTATAGAACAATATGCCTGCCCTACGTGCGGTTCATGTTCAGGGATGTTTACTGCAAACTCCATGAATTGCCTGAATGAGGCAATCGGACTGGCTTTACCGGGAAACGGAACAGTTGTTGCTACTCATACAAACCGTATAAAACTATTTGAAAAGGCAGCAGAGCTGATAGTAGAAAATACAAAGAAATACTATGAGCACGGGGATGAGTCGGTATTGCCGCGTTCTATTGCTACAAAAGCTGCATTTTCAAATGCTATGGCCCTGGATATAGCGATGGGCGGCTCAACAAATACAGTACTTCATATACTGGCCATCGCCAAAGAAGCAGATATTAAATTTTCTCTTAAGGATATTGACAAGCTTTCAAAAATAATACCTGTTTTATGTAAAGTTGCTCCAAGCTCACATTACCATGTTGAAGATGTTAACCGTGCAGGAGGTATCATGGGGATCTTAGGGGAGCTTGAACGAGGCAACCTGATTGATACATCGGTAAAAAGAGCGGACGGATTAACTTTAGGTGAAGCAATCAGTAAATATGATGTTACCAGGGATACGGTTATTAATGAAGCCATGGAATTATTTACCAGCGCCCCTTTTGGTAAAGTTAACCTGAAACTGGGTTCTCAGAATTCCAGGTATGAACTGGATCTTGACAGGACAAAAGGATGTATCAGAAATATAGAACACTGCTATAGCAAGGACGGAGGCCTGGCAGTTCTTTTTGGCAATATTGCACGTAAGGGCTGTATTGTCAAAACAGCCGGCGTTGATGAATCCATCTTTGTTTTTAAAGGCACAGCAAAAATATTTGAATCCCAGGAATCGGCTTGCGACGGTATCCTTGGGGACGAATTAGTGGCCGGGAATATAGTGGTCATAAGATATGAAGGCCCTAAAGGCGGCCCCGGGATGCAGGAGATGTTATATCCTACATCATATATACGGTCAAAGGGACTTGGTAAACTGTGTTCACTTATTACTGACGGCAGATTCTCAGGAGGAACATCCGGCCTGTCAATAGGACACGTATCACCTGAAGCCGCAGCAGGCGGAGAGATAGGTTTGTTAAAGGACGGCGATACAATAGAAATAAATATTCCCGAACGAAAAATTAACGTACTTCTGTCTGATAACGAACTAAAGAAAAGAAAAGAAAAAGAGAAAAAAAGAGGTAATAAGGCGTTTACACCACTACAGAGAAACAGAAATATCTCAAAAGCACTCAAAGCATATGCAAAGCTTGTAACATCAGCTGATGAAGGTGCAATAAGAAAAATTTAATTTGCAGCAACCATGAAAACTACAAAAAAAATGAAAAAACAAACATTATCAACAGATATAAAAAAAACAATCAGGATCACAGGCTCAGAGGCAGTATTGCTGTCACTTATTGAAGAAAATGTTGAAGTTATTTTCGGCTACCCCGGAGGTACAATTATGCCGGTGTACGATAAATTAATGAACTATAGAAACAAAATAAATCATATTCTTACCCGTCATGAACAGGGAGCTATTCATGCCGCCCAGGGTTATGCCAGGGTAACCGGGAAAGTAGGTGTTTGCATGGCAACATCAGGCCCGGGAGCGACAAATCTGATTACTGGGATTGCTGACGCTATGGTCGACTCAACGCCTATTGTCTGTATTACCGGCCAGGTTATTGCTCCGCTTCTCGGCACAGATGCTTTTCAGGAAACTGATGTAGTTGGCATATCCATGCCCGTTACAAAATGGAATTACCTGATCACTAAGCCTGAAGAAATACCTGAGGTCATTGCCCAGGCATTTTATATTGCCAGTACAGGAAGACCAGGTCCTGTTGTACTTGACCTTACAAAAAATGCACAGTTTGGCGAACTGGATTATAAGTATAAAAAATGTACCTCGATCAGGAGTTATGTCCCTAAACCTGAAATTAACAATGATAATATAAAAGATGCAGCAAAGCTTATTAATGAATCAGAAAAACCTTTTGTATTATTCGGGCAGGGTATTATCCTTGGTAGTGCTGAAGATGAATTTCGTATATTTATTGAAAAATCAGGAATACCTGCAGGATGGACGATCCTGGGTAAATCTGCGTTACCAACTGACCACCCCTTAAATGTTGGTATGCTGGGTATGCACGGTAATTACGGTACAAACATGAAAACCAACGAATGTGATCTGCTGATTGCCATAGGTATGAGATTTGACGACCGTGTTACAGGTGATCTTAGCAGATATGCAAAACAGGCTAAAATAGTTCATCTTGATATCGATCCTGCAGAGATCAATAAAATTATAGTGCCTGATATTGCTATTCTTGGAGATGTCAAAGAGACATTACCATTGTTGACCGCCCTGATAGAAAACAAATCCTATGATTCATGGATAAAAGAATTTAAGGATTGTGACAAAATAGAATATGATAATGTTATAAGCAAAGATTTATACCCTGATAAGGCAGGAATGACAATGGGAGAAGTAATGCGGATAATTACCGAAAAAACCAGGGGTGAAGCAATAATAGTAACTGATGTCGGGCAGCAACAAATGTTTGCTTCAAGATATGCAAAAATGAATAATACACGCAGCTTTGTTACATCAGGAGGTTTAGGTACCATGGGATTTGGATTGCCTGCAACTCACGGTGCGAAAATAGGTGCCCCTGACAGGACCGTTATTGGAATAATTGGCGACGGTGGATTTCAAATGACCATTCAGGAGCTTGCCACAATAAAACAAACCGGGGCAGCAGTGAAAATAGTGCTTATGAACAATACTTACCTCGGCATGGTAAGGCAGTGGCAACAAATGTTCTTTAACAGAAGATACTCGGAAACCCAATTAAAAAATCCTGACTTTATTAAGGTTGCAGAGGGTTTTGGCATTAAAGGCAAAAGGATACAGAAAAGAAAATTGCTTGAGCATGGCATACAGGAAATGCTCGATTATAAAGGGCCCTTTTTACTTGAAGTTGACATTGAAAAAGAGGCAAACGTTTTTCCAATGGTCCCTTCAGGTGCTTCAGTCTCTGAAATTATGCTGAGTGCTGACTAAAAACAATTGTATAATTTTTTGAATAAAACGATTTAAAAGAAAAATAAAATGAAAAAATCATATACTATAACAGCCTTTTCAGAAAACCGTGTTGGTTTGCTTAACAGGATTACAATAATATTCACACGAAGACAGGTTAATATTGAAAGCCTTGTAGTATCAGCATCAGCCATTAAAGGTGTACATAAGTTTACAATAGTTGTTGAAGAAACAAAAGAGAAAGTGGAAAAAGTTGTCAGCCAGATCGAAAAACTTGTCGAAGTGCTCAAGGCATACTATCATACAGATGATGAAATAGTTTACCAGGAGATAGCTTTGTATAAGGTACCCACCAAAGCATTACTTGAAAGTAAAACTCTGGAAGAAACAATAAGAAGCTATAACGCACGTATACTGGAAATTACACACGATTATACCGTAATAGAAAAAACCGGGCATAAGGAAGAAACACAGGAATTGTTTGACCAATTAAGCAAGTATGAGGTAAAACAATTTACAAGGTCGGGACGTGTGGCAGTAACAAAGTCAAGCAAAGAGCTTCTCACTACTTATCTTGAAAAAATGAAAGAAAAAGAATCAATATATTCAAGTAATAATTATTAATCATATAAATCATGGCAAAATTAAATTTCGGCGGAGTTGAAGAAATTGTAGTTACAAGGGAAGAGTTCCCTTTATCAAAAGCACAGGAAATATTGAAAGATGAAACTGTTGCAGTAATTGGTTATGGCGTTCAGGGACCTGCACAATCATTGAACATGAAAGATAACGGGATTAACGTTATAATAGGACAGGCTCCTGAGTTTAAAAATGACTGGGACAGAGCTGTAAAAGACGGGTGGGTGCCCGGAAAAACCCTGTTCAATATAAAAGAGGCCGCAAGCAAAGCGACCGTTATTCAGTACCTTGTATCAGATGCAGCTCAAAGGACCATATGGCCTGAATTAAAATCCTGCCTTAAGGAAGGGGATGCATTGTATTTCTCTCATGGATTTTCTATTACCTATAAAGAGCAGACAGGTGTAATCCCGCAGGATAATATTGATGTGATCCTGGTTGCGCCTAAAGGTTCAGGTACAAGTGTAAGGAGAAACTTTCTTGCCGGTACCGGAATTAACTCTAGTTATGCCGTCTTTCAGGATTTTACAGGCAAAGCTGAACAAAGAACCATTGCACTGGGTATCGCTATAGGTTCAGGTTATCTTTTTCCTACAACATTTGAAAATGAAGTATTCAGTGATCTGACAGGAGAAAGAGGCGTTCTTATGGGAGCACTTGCGGGTATTATGGATGCTCAATATGACGTACTTCGTGAAAATGGACATAGTCCGAGTGAAGCATTCAACGAAACAGTAGAGGAACTGACACAGAGCTTAATACGGCTGGTTGATGAAAATGGTATGGACTGGATGTATTCAAATTGCAGTGCTACAGCTCAAAGAGGTGCACTTGACTGGCTGCCGGAATTCAAAAAAGCTACATTACCTGTATTTAGAAAATTATACCAACGTGTAAGAACAGGCGAAGAAACAAAAGTAGTGCTGAAAAGAACAGGGCATGCAAATTACAAATCTGAGCTGGATGCCGAACTTAAAAAGATGAGAGAATCAGAAATGTGGCAGGCAGGGGCACAAGTGAGAAAACTAAGGCCTAAAAAATAATTGCCGGCATATTATAATAAATAGTAGAAATAAAAAAATGCCACTTCATAATTTGAAGTGGCATTTTTTATGAAGTTAATAATAACATCCTATTGTATCCTTACAATTCTTTCATAAATGAAGTATTCTGATTTAATCCGGATGAAATATACTCCTGTACCAACTTTTCTACTGTCAAGATCAAATCCGTCCCAGATAATTTCATGAATACCAGGATCCAGAATACCCTGATAAATATAATTAACTAATCTTCCATTTAAATCAATGATATCTATTTCAACAAGCTCTTCCTTATTCATGTCAATGGTAATAGTGATATTTTCTTTAAACGGATTAGGATAACAATAAACATTAATATCATGCCTGTTCTCAATTTCAGGTGCCTGAATAGCCATAATATGAACTATTTCTACAAGTGTTGTACCATTATAACCTGTATTATTAAGCTCATTATTTTCAGTTATATTATTTACGGCATCAGTGATAACTCCCAGGTAATAATTACCATCTGCAATCCCCGTGATATAAACCGGAAGATTTGAGGTCGCATAAGTCCCCCCACTGGCTATTGCTCCTGCATGATTATATGATCCTATAATATAATCTGAAGCTTCTATTAAGGTATTATCTGACAAATAAATGTTATCCTGAATATTCCCTGATGTTGGAACAGCACCTATATTTGATATAGTATAATTATAAATAATTGTAGGCCCTTCCGAATCAAGAAGATCTATATTACCTACAACCAAATCAGGATTTGTGCCGGTCACTCCTATGATCACCGGAGGTGATTCATCATAGCCGGTATTATTTGATTCATTATCCTCGGTAATATCATCATAAGCATCTGTAATGACCCCCAGATAATAACTACCGTCAGGTACGCCTGATACAGTTGATGGAAGCGTACCTGAAGAATATGAATCTCCTCCCGGTATAATGCTTGTGCATATCCATTCGTCAATGAGATAATCACCTGAGGTAATTGATGTGTTGGGTGACAGATATGCATTATTATAAAAAGTGCCTGATGAAGCTACTGTTCCGATATTGGATACCGTATAACTGTAAGTAATATCAGGACCTACTGCATCAATTACATTTACATCGCTAACCGTTAAATCAGGTTCCGTGGTAACAGTCGTTATGCTTACCATAGGTGAATTATCATAGCCTGTATTATTTGATTCATTGTCTTCATAAATATCATCATAGGCATCTGCAATAATACCCAGATAATAGTTACCGTCAGGTACACCTGACACGCTGGATGAAACTGTTCCTGAAATATATGTTCCTCCGGGCGCCACTGCGGATGAAGTTATCCAGGTATCAATATAATAATCACTCGCCGATATTGAGGTGTTGGTTGATAAGTATGCATCATTATAGAATGTTCCTGACGTAGCTGCAATTCCTGCATTGGACAGCGTAAAACTATAACTTATATCAGGGCCCGCTTCATCAGTAACATTAACATTACTTACCGTAAGATCAGGATCGCCGCCACCGTCTGATATAGTTACCATAGGTGATGAATCGTAGCCTGTATTATTTGACTCATTATCTTCATAAATATCACCATAGGAATCTGTAATTATACCCAGATAATAACTCCCGTCAGGTACTCCTGATACTGTAACATACAAAGTCGTGGATGTGTATGAACCGCCTGCAGCTACACTTGATGAATGTGACCAGTAGTCAAGAAAATAGTCACTTACAGTAATTGTTATGTTGGTTGATAAATATGCATCATTATAAAATGTTCCTGATGTTGCCGCAGCTCCTATATTTGATATTTCATAATCAAATGAAATATCAGGTCCTGTTTCGTCAATCACATTAACAATACTAACTGTTAAATCAGGATCGCCGCCACCGCCGGATATGGTTACCATAGGTGATGAGTCATAACCGGTATTATTTAACTCGTTTTCTTCATATAAAAACTCATATGCATCTGCAATTACACCTAAATAATAACTCCCGTCAGGAACACCTGATACATATGTTGAAATTGTTGAAGTGGTAAAAGTGCCTCCGGCTGCTATAATTGATGAAGTATACCAGTAATCAATATAATAATCATCAAAATCTATTGTTGCGTCGTCTGACAGGTATATTTCATCAAAGAATGTTCCTGATGTCGCTGCACTTCCTATATT
>CAZBUF010000023.1:0-3714 GCA_964495025.1 uncultured Bacteroidales bacterium
GTTATAATGTTACATGGTCAGGTGAGAAATATGGCAATTACACTATTCTATTGTATAGTCCCATTAATGATTATGGAACTGGTGGCAGTATCGCAGCAATAATATATGGAGGAACCTCAATGTTTGCATTTTGTTTTGCCAGTTCGGGGGGGCTCACTTGGAACGAAGCTAAAGCACACTACCAGTTTGGAGGAGGAACACCAGTAAATGTACAATTAAATTCTATTGACTTAAGTAAAGTGTCTATGGCTGATTTCAATGAAAGAGACTTAGCAACAATACGACTTGATACAAAGCATTTTTCAAGCACTAATGATGCTTTAGTTCATGGTACAATTACTTTACAATTGATTTCAGGCACTAATCAAGCTAAAATAGCTCTCAATTCAGGACGTGACTATCCACAATTAGCAGGTCAGCCAGCAGGAATGTATAATTTTGATATGCAATCATGGGGCAATGCTATTAACTGGGTTAGAAACCCAGCTACTTTTGTCGGAGGTATTATTAATGGGACGTTTTTTGTTCCTGGGCCTACAGGACCAATACCTATATACACTGGAGGAACACCATTCCCAATTTATTATCATGGAACAGTAACAATACCGCAATAAGATGGAAAAGTTTATAAAAATATTGTTGCCAATTATTTTGGTTGTGCTTATTATCTCTCTTTTCTTAAAACCAAGAAGTGAAAAGAGAATGGAAAATATTGCACATAAAGAATTGAATAATTATTTAGGAGAAGGATTTGACACTACAAATTACAATGTAGTTGGGCCTCTTGTGGACACTAAAAATGCAGAATACGCCTCTTTTCAATGGTATAAGGTGTTGCCTTGGGGTGACACTGCTTCTATCTATATTGATGTATTTAAACGCATAAATTCATTTTCATGGAGAGATAAGTATTTTTGGCCACGAATCACTATGAATTACCAGTGGAATTATTTACTGGGCTCTATAAGCAAACTGGAAGATGTTTTACCATTAAGATTTAAAGAAAAGGTATATTTAAATGCTCAATTAAGATTGTATCCAAACCATGAAACACCTACAGATAGTACGAAATTATCAATTTCTCCAGATAGGCTTTTCTTCTTTTTGGAAGAAGGTTTTTTTAGAGTATTGGACAAGAGAGAAAACCACACCATTGTAGAGTTTTTTGAACCAGTGGGGGATATTATATACATGAATGGTAATAAAGTTGATACTATATCTTCAGTAGGAGCTAAAGTTTATGTAAATGATTATTTAGAGGTGTTAATAGAACCGTATAAAGTTCCAGAAAATCTTTGGTAACCTTAAAACATTAAAGCCTCGGAGAAATCCAGGGCTCTGACTGGCAGGCTTATCAGGATGCCCCCCCGCGCTGATGGAAGTTTTTAACTTCGTTACTAAAAAATATGTTATGGGCACAAAAGGTAGAACCAGCGGGGTGATAATAATGACCTTATCTGGCAGGGCGTCACCCAGCATCCCAACGGTGCATATACTGAAAGTTTGCTTGGCAACGGACTTACTTCTGAAATTAGTTATAATAATTTTAACTTTGTAATAGGTATTACCGTTTCAAGTTCAGGAACAGAAAAAATGGATATGAGCTATACATGGGATGTACAACACGGACAGCTTACACAGCGTTCGGACCTGATTAACAGCCTTAGCGAATCATTTGAGTATGATAACCTGGGCAGACTGGAAACAATCACGGATGCATCATCTGCAACCCTGGAAATAGGATACAATAACAGCGGAAATATCACTTCAAAATACGATGCCGGGGATTATACATACAGCTCTTCAAGGCCGGGTGCTGTCGAGGAGCTTGATCCTGTACAGGATGCCCTTGCGTTGTTATCTGATGAGCAGGATATTGAATATACTGATTATGACAAGGTAAGCCGGATAACAGAGGATAATAAAGAGCTTAATTTTATAAAGCCAATATGCATCCAACTGTTGAATATCTTTATTTAAATTTTACTTGACATTAGAATTAATCTTTTGTATATTTATCCGCATAATATTATAAACAAAGAATTTTGTTAAGGCAATATTATTAAGCTAAAATTTATTAAAAGAGTTATTAGAAATTGTCCTAACAGAACACAACATTTATTGAAGACGAATATATTGCTGGTAAAAACAATTTCGCTGGTAGCTAGATTCAACACAATACCCTGGCCCTGTAGTGGTTAAAAATGATTTAAAAGTCATATTTAATATTGCCCAGGATATTACAATAGCAAAAGATTTTGAAGTTGAATATGGAGGCGAATTTGAGATTGAGGAATATTATATAAATTAAGATAATTAATCATTAAAAAATAACCTTTAATATTAAATATTATGAGAACACTAATACTATTATTTTTTATAATTATAGCATTATCAACATTATCAGTTAAGGCACAAGTCAAAGTTATTTCCAACGGAAATGTTGGAATAGGTCATGATAATCCTAATGCAAAACTAGTTGTTAAAGATGGAACCGGAGAAACTAAGTTGCAAATATGTAATGGTTATTGGGGTGAAACATATGGACTAACTTTTAAAAGTTTTGGTCAGTCATCTAATTATAATGGTGGAAAACTTCATATAAACTCAAATTCGACTTTTCAATTTTGTTTTTACAATCAAGCCCCCTATATAGAATACAGAGTAGGAATAGGTACTTTGACTCCTTCATGTGCCTTAGATATATATGGAACAGTAAAAGTTAATGGTTCGGAAGTTCATTCTTCAGACATTCGTCTAAAAGATAACATTTTAACTATTGATAGTAATTTTAATACAATTTCAAAACTAAGACCTGTAAAGTATTACTTAAAAAATCAGGAATTATTGCAGGCATATAGCATGGATCCAATTACTGTAGATTCTACCAGTATTGATGAACAATTAAAAAACGCCAAAAAAAGAGTACATTATGGGTTTATAGCCCAGGAAATTAAAGATGTTTTACCCGAACTGGTTTATGAAGACGAAAAGGGTTACTTAAGTATTGACTATAATGGTATAATTCCATTACTTGTTAGTGCAATAAAAGAACAACAATCACAGATTGAAGAATTGAGATCACTTATCGATATTAAAAATAAAGAATAAAGTGGTTTGCGTATCTGCAAGGGCTGGCAGGCATAGAAAAAACTAAATTTTTCATCTGACAGATTTCACATTTGCTTCGGCAATTCTTTCATCCGATAGTATTGACGGACTGTTGAACAGCATATCCTCCCCTGCTCCCGTCTTGGGGAAGGCAATGACATCACGGATGGTGGTCTTATGCTCCAGCACCATAATAAGCCTGTCGATGCCCCAGGCGATGCCGCCATGAGGGGGTGCCCCGTACTGAAAGGCCTCATACATATGTCCCACGCTCTTAAGCATCTTCTCCCTGCTGTATCCCATATTCCGGTAAGTGGCTTCAAATATCTCAGCCTTGTGCGCCCTCACTGATCCCCCTCCTATCTCATGTCCGTTCACCACCATATCGTACTGCTGGGAAATAATATCTCCTATATATTTTCCTTCCATATGCTTTTTCAGATCTTCCCTTTTTGGCATTGAAAAGGGGTTGTGTGAGAATGTCCATCTTCCTTCATCTGTCCTTTCAAAAAGCGGAAAATCAATTATCCAGGCAGGGTGTAATTCTTTATATTTAATAAGTCTGAACATCCTGCCCAGCTCCCGGCGAACAGCATCAAGTGC
>CAZBUF010000024.1:0-3266 GCA_964495025.1 uncultured Bacteroidales bacterium
ATTATTAGCCCGTCTTCAAGCTCTTCAATCTCAGCGCTCATTTTTCTTAATTCCGTAGCCAAAGCTTTTATCCTGTCACATTCTTTTAATCTGGCCTGTGCAACATTTATCAGGCTTGTTTTTCCCCTTGCAAAACAGGCCACCACAGCCATTGCAGGAAGAGCATCAGGAGTGGAGTTCATATCTATCTCCCTTCCCCGTAATTCTTCCCCTTTAACAATAACCCCTTTGCCTGTGTGTGTAATTTTTGCACCCATTTTTTCAAGAAATGTAAACACTGCTTTGTCTCCCTGATGATCGGAAAAATCCAGACCCCTTAGAAATATCTCTGAGCCGGTTATTACTGATGCACAAACAGGGAAAGTAGCAGATGAAAAATCCGCAGGAATATTATTATTAAATGCTTTATATTTCTGGCCTCCAAATATTGTAAAACGATCAAGGCCATCATTTTCAAACCGTATCGACTGCTTTTCAAGCCAGTCAAGTGTTATTTCAATATAGGGCCTTTCATGCAGGTTCCTTACAATAATTTCAGTATCATTCTCAGCCAAAGGGCAGGTAAGAAGTAATGCCGTCAGAAACTGCGAGCTTATGCCGTCTACTGTTGTTCTTCCTCCTTTTATCGGGCCTTTTATTGTAAAAGGACATTTGCCATCATTTGAAATTATATCTGCCCCAAGCTCCCTTAAAGAAGAAAGCAAAGGCTCCATAGGCCTTTTTCTTATTGACGCGTCACCATCAAAAGATACAGGATGGGAGGCCAGGGCTGCCAGGGCAGTTAATATGCGTAATGTAGTACCGGAATTTCCAACATCAATTTTTTTGCATCCGTAACTTATTATTCCGTTATTACCGGTGATAACAAGCTCTGTATTTTTCTCAGTCGCTGCACCGAATTCTTTTATTCCATTGACGCATGACAATGTATCAGCTGAAATTAAAGGCTTCCCAAGGACCGATTTGCCTTCTGCCATGCCGGCTATGGCCACTGCACGAATAGTATGTGACTTGGAAGCAGGTATCGAAATTTCACCTGCCAGTTTTGATTTTAAGGTTTTAATATCCAACCTGAATATTAATTATTTGATTAATTGTAATTTCGGCGAAAATAATGAATCAGTGGTTTTTATACAAATAATTTAAGTTATCGATAAATGAAACAGCAAAAACAAATTATACAAAGTTATTAAACCGGACCGTTATCGCAGCATTTCAATGTCAAGATCATCTAATAACTCACCGCTTAATAAGCCACTGGCAATCTCACGAACTTCACCGGTCATTTGTATATTCCATTGATTGTCGATTTCAACTCTTAGTGTTCCTCCCTGCATATTTATTGTAATATCCCGGGAAGCCAGGCCCAGTTTTAATAATATGCACGCTACGGCACAGGATGAACTGCCCGAAGCAAGTGTATAGCCTGCCCCTCTTTCCCAGATCAGTATATCGGCAGTATTCTCAGAAATTACTTTGGCAAACTGCACATTTATCCGGTTTGGAAAAAGAACATGATTTTCAATCAGGGGGCCGTAAGATTTTATTTCATTCATATCCAGCTTATCCTTAATTATTACGCAATGAGGATTTCCCAACGATACACAATTCACTTTAAATTCTTTATCACCGGCAGTTATTATCTCGCCTGTAAATTCTTCTTTGTCCGAATTCACAGGGATATCTCTGCTGCTGAAAATAGCATTTCCCATATCAACTTTAATGATCCCCGCTTTTGCATTTTCTTCTTTTATAATTTCCGCCTTTGTTATACCTCCCGGAGTTTCAACTGAAAACTTCCTGCTATTAACAAATTTATAGTCATACAGGAATTTACTGAAGATCCTTAAGCCATTACCGCTTTTCTCTGCTTCAGAACCATCAGGATTATATATTCTTAATCCAAAGTCTGCTTTGTCTGAATTGACTTTAAGTAATACTCCGTCAGTGCCGATCCCGAAATTAACGTTGCATAGCCGCCTGATAGCACGCCCGGTAAGCTTAAAACTTATGTTTTCACTGTCCAGTACAATATACTCGTTTCCTAAACCATGCGATTTTACGAAGAAATTTTTTTCCATACTTATTTTATTAACCTGTGATCGATACGGAATTAACTGTAAAATTAAATAAAGTTATCTATAAGGTCATCAAATGTCTCCTTTTTTCTGATAAGCCTGTCATTTCCCTTTAAATCAACAAAAACCTCCGCAGGCCTTAACCGGTTCCCTGCACCTGCTTCTGAGAACCGATTCATTATAGACATATAATGGGCTGCCATATTTTTCGATCAGTTCGAAGGGATTTGTATTACCGTAGAAATTGTTCTTACTGCTAATCTCTGCATGCGTGTAATTCATCGGCAGTCCTGAATTATTTTAAATTTGTTGAGTATATTTACTTCGGATTTAAACCCGAAAACATGGCAAAAATAAACGAAAATTTTTTAAAATTACAAGCAGGGTACTTATTTCCTGAAATTGAGAGGAGGGTGAAGGAATACTCAGATGCATATCCTGCAAAAAATATTATAAAGATGGGCATTGGGGATGTTACTCTTCCGCTGGTACCAAGTGTTATTAAAGCTTTTCATGAAGGGGTTGATGAGATGTCCGGGATTAAAACATTCAGGGGCTACGGGCCATATGAAGGATACAGGTTCCTCAGAGAAGCAATAGTGCAAAATGATTATAATGAGAGGGGCATTGAAATAGATGCTGATGAGGTATTTATTTCTGACGGATCCAAGAGTGATACCGGAAATATTCAGGAAATATTCGGAAATGATAATACAATAGCAATAACTGACCCTGTATATCCTGTTTACGTTGATTCTACGGTAATGGCGGGACGTACAGGAAAGGCGATGGAGAACGGGTATTTCGAGGGAATTACATACATGCCCTGTAATGAAAGTAATAATTTTATTCCTGAAATCCCCAAAGGCAAAGCCGACCTGATATACCTGTGCTTCCCGAATAATCCTACAGGGGCAACGGCTACAACAAATGAACTGAAGAAGTGGGTTGACTATGCTGTTTCCAGCAGATCAATAATTCTTTACGACTCAGCCTATGAAGCATTTATTCAGGAAAAGAATATACCGCATTCAATATATGAAATTGAAGGAGCCAGGAAAGTGGCAATTGAATTCAGAAGTTTTTCAAAAACCGCAGGTTTCACAGGGACACGCTGTGCATATACTGTTATACCTAAAGAACTGATGGCATATACATCAAAAGGCGACAGTCACCCTGTCCATCCTT
>CAZBUF010000025.1:0-1799 GCA_964495025.1 uncultured Bacteroidales bacterium
CCCAGCTTTGCCATATCAATGCCATAACAGTCGGGGTATCTTATCTGCGGAGAGGATGAGACTACTATTATTTTTTTAGGCTCAAGGCGGTCGAGAATCCGTATAATACTATATTTCAATGTTGTTCCTCTTACAATAGAGTCATCCACTATCACAAGATTATCCTGGTTTTCCCTTACTGTACCGTAAGTAATATCATAAACATGTTCTACCAGATCATTTCTGCCTTTATCCTGCGAGATGAATGTTCTTAATTTAATGTCTTTTATTGCAATTTTTTCAATCCTTGGTTTTATCGAGATGACGTGTTCCAGCCATTCCTTTGAAATATTATTTCCTGATTTCAGTAACTTATCTTTCTCCTTGTTTTTCATATAATCATCAACACCTTCAATCATGCCATAAAAGGCGGATTCAGCCGTGTTTGGTATATATGAAAATACAGTGTTATCAAAATCGTAGTTCACTGCCTTTGCAATCTGTGGTATTAATAATTTGCCCAGCGTTTTTCTTTCCTTATAAATATCCTTATCACTGCCCCGGGAAAAATATATTCTTTCGAACGAGCAGGACTTTCTTTCAAAGGGTTCTCTTATTTTTTTTATTGATAACTTCCCGCTCTTTTTTATTATTATTGAATAACCGGGCTTTATTTCCTTTACCAGACTGGTGGAAACATTCATTACGGTTTGAATAACAGGCCTCTCTGATGCAATTACCACAATCTCATCGTCATGATAATAAAATGCAGGCCTTATGCCCCAGGGATCACGTAAAACAAAAGCATCACCGTGACCTATCAATCCTGCAATAACATATCCCCCATCCCATTTCTTGCTTGATTCACGAAGTATATTTTCAATTTTAATGTTTTCTTCTATCAGATTTGAGATTTCAACATTGGTATATTTCCTGCTTTTATATTTGTCAAATTCTTTCTGGTTCTCAATATCAAGAAAATGGCCGACATTCTCCAGCATAATCACTGTATCAACCTTATCGCGCGGATGCTGGCCCAGAGCTATCAATATATGGAACAACTCTTCCACATTGGTGAGGTTAAAATTTCCCGCAAGCACCAGATTTCTTGATTTCCAGTTATTCTGTCTCATTATGGGCTGCACATTCTCTATTCTGTTAGCTCCATATGTGCCGTAGCGCAGGTGTCCTAACAGCAGTTCCCCGGCAAAAGGCATATTTTCTTTTGCCCATACGGTATCATTAACCCTTGCAGTATGAGTGTTTCCGGCCTTTATAAAACCTTTGTTTATCTTCCCGAAAACATTATTGATTGCTGAAGCCTTGTTTGTTTTATGCTGGTTGATATATTCTCTGCCCGATGCCAGATCAAATTTCAGGGATACTACTCCTGCTCCATCCTGGCCCCGGTTATGCTGTTTTTCCATAAGCAGGTATAACTTCTGCAGTCCGTATCTCCATGTGCCATACTTCAGCTGATAATATTCCAGAGGCTTAAGTAACCGTATTAAGGCAATCCCGCATTCGTGTTTAATCTCATCACTCATTCTGCAGATAATAAATATTTATTTCAAATCAGGAAACGAAATAATATCCCTGACAATAAAAGCATCGGGGAAATCCCTCTCAACAATCTTCAGGAATTTTAATGCCTCACTTTCTGTCCTGAAATCCCCGGCATATAACTTATAATAAGGATAAACAAAAGTCTCGTGGCAAGCTACACTATTATATTTGTTTTTGAATCTGGAACGAACCGCCAGACAATTTCTTCTTGCGTCCTGTCCGGTATCCCGGAATATAGAAATTCTATATCCCCT
>CAZBUF010000026.1:0-3756 GCA_964495025.1 uncultured Bacteroidales bacterium
CTATATTCAGAGTGCACTTCTCTCGTCTGAAAACACAATTAAAAAAGTATTGCCCGAACACTTTGTCATTTATATCCCGCGTGATATTGTCAGCGGCGATTTTTACTGGGTGTCAAAAAGAAAATCAAAGCTTGTCATTGCCGTTGCAGACTGCACCGGACATGGTGTTCCCGGAGCTTTTATGAGCATCCTGGGAATAACCCTTTTAAGTGAGATAGTTAACAGGGGCGCTTATGCATCAACCGGTGATATTCTGAACCAGCTTCGTGAGAGTGTTATGAGAGCGTTAAACCAGACAGGGGTGGAAAATGAGCAGAAAGATGGCATTGATATGGCAATTTGTATAATTAACCTTGAGACAAACCAGCTGGAGTTTTCCGGAGCATTTAATCCTGTTTATATTATCAAAAAGAACAGGCTGATAGAGATACATGGTGATAAAATGCCCATAGGCATTGCAGCCCTGGAAGAAAATTCATTTACCAATCATGTTATAGAGCTTGAGGAAGGGGATGTAATATATTTATTTTCAGATGGATACGTTGACCAGTTTGGGGGCACTGAAGGGAAGAAATTCAAATACCAGCCCTTCAGGAACCTGCTGATGAATATTCATAACCTTCCTATACATAAACAAAAAGAACAGATCTTATCTGCTTTTGAGATATGGAAAGGTAACCTTCCGCAGCTGGATGACGTATTAATGTTTGGATTTCGTTACCATGTTAATAAATAAGCGGGCAATATTTATCTAACAGGCAGATATTTAACATTTTACGATTTTACCTAAAACTCTGACTAAACTTAATGAAACTTAAATCCTTTAATATACAAAACTACAGGTCTATTATCAATTCCGGGTGGAGCCACCTGGCTTATGATAATATTACTGCTCTCATAGGACAGAATGAATCGGGAAAAACATCAGTTCTCGAAGGACTGCAAAGTTTCTATGAAGGAAAGATCTCCGATGACGTACTGCGAAGTGATCTTACATTTCCGGTTGTCTCCTGCTCATTCGACCTTGAAGGGAAAAAAATATTCGATTTCCTCGATCAGCGTTTGTTACCCGCGGAACTGAAGTCAATACTTGAAAATAAGACAGAAATAGCCATTTCCAGGGAGTGGATAGCAGATAAAACAAGCAAGCTGAAGGCTGCTGATCCTGATGTCCTGAAATACTATGAGAGTATAAGGAAAGAACAGCAGGACCTGGAAGAAAGGGTTCAGCAGGAAATTAACGAGATACTGGAAAAATCCAATAGTGTATTTAAGGATACGGAATTAGCTGAAAATGAAAAACAGGAGATAAAAAAGCAGCTTAGCGACTGCAATCAGGAAGTTGAAAATGCCAGGAAATCACTGAGAAAAGCAAGGAAACAACATGATAAGCTGAGTGCCCAGAAGGAGCTGGATGCAGCACAGGATAAATACTCGCAAAAAGAGGTTGAATACAATAAAAAGATTAAGGAATTTGAGGATCTTAAGATCCAGACCCAGGATATATCTGAAAAAGCACGTATCTGCAAAGCCTGCAACGATACCACCGAGGCAGTAAAAACAGCCTCTGATGAACTTAATATTGCCAGCAGTAAGATGAAAGATGCTGAGCATATTTATGATATCTGCTCCAGCGAAAAAGAAAAAAGATCTGCATACCAGAAATTGCGCGCAGCAAGATATGAATTCTCAATAGCAATAAAAAAACACAGGAATCTTGAAGAAGAAGCTGCATTGCAGAAAATTATAGCTGACAAGATATTTAACGGTGCGAAATTCAGGGATGCTGAAGAGGAAGCAAGGAAAGAAAATGAAAAATATAAAAAATTCTATACTGTTGAAGATATAGGGAAAGAACTGTTTAAGTATATCCCTGTATTTGAGTTTTTTGAAGATTTTGCCAGCCTCCTGCCAAATAAGATCGACCTTGAAGATCTGCTGACCGAGAACAGCAATTGCGAAGGATATAAGGCAGCCAAGAACTTTCTGAAGATAGCAGGACTTGATGCTGACTTCTTCAGGGAAAAGAACCACAGGATACTGAAACAAAAAATTGAAAACCTTAACGGTGAGATAACTATAAATTTCCAGGACTACTGGAGGCAAAATGTGGGTAAAGACAATAAGATCAGACTGAATTTTGAACTTGAACATTATGATTATACTGTTCCTGAAAAAAGTGGTAAGCCATACCTGGAATTCTGGATCAAAGATAAGCAGGAAAGGCTCTACCCCAAGCAGAGAAGCAGGGGCGTGAGATGGTTCCTCTCATTTTACCTTGAGCTTAAAGCTACTGCCAGCAAAAATAAAGTTAACAGGGTACTGCTCATTGATGAGCCCGGGCTAAGTCTGCATGCAAGGGCACAGGAAGACGTACTTATAGTATTTGAAGACCTGAAGGAAAACATGCAGATTATATATTCCACGCACTCACCTCACCTGGTAAATATCGATAAGCTTTACAGGATACTGGCTGTGCAGCGTACCGATGAGAATATTGAGAATAGTGATACTATAGTGCTGGATACCAAATCGCTCTATTCCGCCTCATCTGATACATTGTCGCCGATATATTCATTGATGGGAACCAGACTGAACGAACAGCAGTTCATACAAAAGAAGAATAATATTATCATCGAAGATACTGTTACATACTATTATATTAACACCGTTGCCAGCTTGTTAGACTTTAATGACGCTTTCTTCCTGCCGGCAACGGGAGTATCAAACATACCTGTCCTTACTAATATTCTCATAGGATGGAAGCTCGATTTTATAATCCTGACAACTGACAATGATGAGTCAAAGAAGATCAGGGATATGCTGAAAAAAACTTATTTTGTCAGAAATGAAGAACACGCCACTGACAGATTGGTGCTGCTGAAAGGATTTCGCATGATCGAAGATATGTTTTCAGCCATCGACTTCAAGAAATTTATACTGCATCAACGAATTGGAATAACCGAAACAATATCAGACTATATAGAAACGAATGATCTCTCACGTACTATCCTGGCATCTGAATTTGTATCCCATATCCAGGACGAGAATGTTAAATTTTCTGATTTTGACCCTGTAACACAGAAAAATTTCAAATCGTTGTTCGATAAGCTTCAAAGTTTCCTCAAATAATCCGCTGTAAATAAAAAAAATCCTGCTTATACATGAAAATATTCATGAATTGAATGTTTATGGTATTTATGGCTTCTAAAACCGCTATACTTTAGTTAATAAATTGATAATAAACCAATTAGCACAAGCATATATTTTAAGGGTAAATTTATCTTTATGCATAAAATGTAAATTTTATACATTTAAAAAGAAAATATTTTGACAAACATGTTATTTTTTTTGACTAAATTGTATATATTTGTGACCAATTTTCGTATAAGTATTCAAAACTGATACAATATGGGTCTGCCTATATTATTATTAATACCGATAGTATCTTTATTAGTTTTAGGATATTTAGTGCTTACAGCTCCCGAGAAAAGAGGTGTAAAATAGGAAATTTTAAAACTAAAGGCTATTGATTGAAGAAACAGGTTCCATTTACTGTTTCTTTTTTATTCTCCCCACATTAATATGTTCATAAACAATATTTATCATCTGTTAAGAATTATTTAATTTTGACAGATGTTGTTTATTTAAATATCTTCGTACTTATTAGCAGAATTTAAAGTCTATGATGTACTGTCAGAAGAGGTATATTGGGAGCTTAAAAAATATGATAACCATTGTTGCATTATTATTTGG
>CAZBUF010000027.1:0-3088 GCA_964495025.1 uncultured Bacteroidales bacterium
AAATGCTATAAGGACACTTTCAGCATTTGCCAAAGAAGAGATAATCGCCCTGGAAGGTAAAACAATAGAGATCCTTAACCTGCCGGTACTTGAACACATCAGTGAGTTTGGTTAATCTTTTGAATCATGAAAGAAGATATAGGATACATAGATGAATTTCAGATAATAAATCAGACCATAAGCACACTGAATAACGATATTCCCGTTAATGAATTACTTCAGCAAATATGTGATATTATCCCCGGGGCATGGCCTGATAAAAATATTATCTCTGTAAGAATAACATATGAAAATGAAGTTTTTAATACCACAGATTTTAATGAAACCGACCTGTCCTGTAATGAATCGTTTGAAATTCCCGAAAAACCTGATGGCACCATAGAAGTATTCTTTCATGACCTGCATCCGAAAGCCGAAATACCGGGTTTACTTGCCGATGCACACAAGGTGCTTGTAAATATAGCTAATCTGATATCAGGCTCGATCTCAAAAAGACTGCTGAAACAATTATTGTACGATAACAGGGAGCGCTTAAAGGAACTTAAAGGAATTCGAAAAACCGCTACGATACTTGCAAAAAACAAAACACTTGAAGAATCGTTGCAGGAAATATGTTCCTTTTTGCCTGAAGCATGGCAATACCCTGAATATACCGTTGCACGGATAACCTATGAAGATAAAGTATTTGTCAGCAACGACTTTAAGGAAACTCCCTGGATGCAAAAGCAAATATTTGAAACGCCGGGGCAAAAGTATGGAAATATAGAGATTTACTATCTTAAGGAATTCCCTGAAATATATGAAGGCCCGTTTCTTAAGGAAGAACGTGATCTTATAGATAATCTGGCAGCACTGATCTCAGGATCAGCAACAAAAAACAGTCTGCAGGAACTTCTGGTACAAAATACGGAGCGCCTGAAAGAACTGAAAGGAATAAACCAAACCTCGTCAATACTTAAGCAGGGCAAATCCCTGGATGAATCATTACAGGAAATATGTTACCTCCTGCCTGAGGCATGGCAATATCCTGAATTTACCGCTGCCCGTATATCATACGAAGATAAGGTGTTCTCAAGCAATAATTTTAAAGAAACAGAATGGACCCAAAAACAGACCTTTGAGGCCCCCAATAATAAAATGGGGGTAATTGAGATCTTTTACCTAAAGAAATTTCCCGTACTTGACGAAGGCCCGTTCCTGAAAGAAGAACGTGATCTGCTGATTAATCTTGCAAATCTTATTGCAGGCTCAGCAACAAAAGAGGTTTTCAATGTCCTTCTCGCAGAAAACAGGGAAAGGCTGAAAGAATTAAATGCCATTAATCAGACAAGCCAGATCATTGCTGAAGGAAGATCAATAAACGAAACTCTTCAGAAGATATGTAACTGCCTTCCCAAATCATGGCAATATCCAAAATATACCGCCTCAAGGATCACATTTGAGGGTAAAGTATATACCAGCAAAAAATTTGATGATACACCATGGCGCCAGCAGGAAAATTTTGTAACGATAGATAATAAAAAGGGTACTGTGGAAGTGTTCTATCTGAAAGAATTTCCCAGGATCCATGAAGGCCCTTTTTTAAAAGAGGAACGCCATCTGATAATAAATATAGCAAAGCTTATCAGCGGTTACCTGAATAACATAAAAGGAAGAGAAATAGTAAACCAACGGTTATTAAAAGACGACGGAAGACAGAAATCAGAAGAATACAGGCAATCGCTGGTGAGAAACAAGCAACCTCTGCAGCTGTTTTTTAATAAGCAGATCATTGACAAGTATATCTACCTGGATATGATGAAATACAAGGTCAAGGAGATACTATTTGTAGCGACCTTATATGACGCATTTATCCTGGAAAATGAAGATAGTTTTTTTGAACAGTTCATGGGCATAATTTACCAGTACAGCTTATTTTCCCTGCCTAGGATCACAGGCGTCTCATCTTCTGAAGAGGCTATTGATCTGCTGGAAACAACAAGGTTTGATCTGGTAATTCTCATGGTCGGCATTGATAAGGAAAGCCCTGTTGAACTAAGTAAGAATATCAAGCAGAATAAGCCGGAACTGCCGGTTTATCTTCTGTTAAATCAAAAAAGCAATATTAAATATTTTGAAGACCTTATACCCAATACAAATTCCATCGATAAATTATTTGTATGGAACGGCGATTCACAGATATTCTTTGCAATTGTCAAGTCGATTGAGGATATGGTGAATGTTGATAATGATACTAAAATGGGGCTGGTAAGGGTTATATTGCTTGTTGAAAATTCCGCACAGTATTACTCAAGATACCTTCCGATGTTGTATTCCATAGTATTCGGACAGATACAGCAACTGATCTCAGAAGTGGATAAAAATGAGCTTGACAAGATATCCAAAATGCGCTCAAGGCCGAAGATCCTTTTCGTCAGCAACTATGAAGATGCCGTTCATATATTCCACAGATATAAAGATTTCCTGCTTTGCGTTATTTCTGATGTTGAGTTTGAAAAAGATGGAAAAACAAATAAAAAGGCAGGTATAAAATTTATTAATTATGTGAGGTCTCACATTAAAAACCTGCCGATACTTTTGCAGTCATCTGATGACAGGTATGAAAAAATAGCCGGTGAACTAAGGGCCAATTTCATCAATAAAAATTCGGAGAGCCTTTTAAATGATCTTAAAAAGTTTGTTACTTATTACCTGGGTTTTGGTGATTTCATATTCAGGGATAAAGAAGACGGACAGATTGGAGTTGCCCGCAGCATAAAAGAGTTTGAGGTCCTTCTGCATTCTGTTTCCGCTGAAACATTGTATACCCATGCAATGAAGAACCAGTTCTCGATATGGCTGATGGCAAGGGGAGAGATTCAACTGGCTAAAACACTTAATCCTGTTAAAGTAACCGATTTTCCTGATATTGAGAAATTTCGATCATTCCTGATTGACACTATCGGCAAGTACAGGGATGAGAAAAAGAAAGGCAGGGTCATTAACTTTGAAGAAAATGAAATTATTGATGAGAAAAATATTGTCAGCTTGTCAAGTGGCTCACTGGGAGGAAAAGGAAGAGGCCTTGCTTTTATAAACACCCTGATTT
>CAZBUF010000028.1:0-1576 GCA_964495025.1 uncultured Bacteroidales bacterium
ATATTTGTTTTCAGGTTCAATGATGAGTTGTCGGTATTATCAATGGCAAGGTTTTTAACTGAAGGCAATGAACTTAAAACAGATAAATTGTTAATTTTCCATAGAATAAAATTTCTTACTTTATCGGAATTAATATTTAACAGATCTGTCAAATGCTTTTCAAATGTGACAGGTTCAATTTTTTCTGAGATTGACAATGTATTAATGACCTTTTCAGGGATATCACTATTCAATAATTTATGGAAATATTTGTCAATGACGGACAGGTCATGTTCTGTAGCCCTGATATTGGTCCTTATCTTTCTTATCTGAGCTTTAAGAGCATTTTGATACGCCTTAATTAATTTAATTGCTATAAACAGCCAGACAGCACAGAATAAAATTACCATATATAACAGATAATTTGGCCTGTGCAAATTTATCTGAATAAGGCCTATAAGTATTAATCCGCCAAAAATCATGGTAAGTAATCTTAATGAGCCTTCCAACCTTGGGACTACTGCATTTTTAAACCTGATATCCAGGGTCTGAAATAAGACTCTCAGTGAGGGCAATTCAATTATCTGCTTTGATGCTTCATAACCCATCTTTACAATGACCACGAACATGAAAAATATCGTAAACCTGGCTATATACAGTGATCTGCCAATTAATAGCTGTACAATTAATGCTACGGCACATAATATTATCACTGCCACCGGAATAAGGGATAAGCTGTAAGGCGAATCGTATGAGTACAATATCTTTCTGATAAGAAACCAGTCGAGGATAAAAATAAAGATGAATAAGGTGCCTGTATATAATCCGAGATATTTTGAGAATCCGACGATATTAGGGTAAAAATCACGGGTCATGGAAATAAATATGTAATGTATCGATATGCCAATTAATGCGGAAATAAAAACAAACAGTATAAGAAGAACGGTATATTTTGAATAGAATAATTCGTAAAACTTTGAACGTATAATATTCTTTTTTTTCGGTAGTTGCAGGAAACTTTGTGAATACCTGTGTACAGGGTTGATTATTAGCTGTAATATAAGAACAGCAATAATACTGGCAGCGCTGCCCAGAATAATTAATTCAAGGTTCCATGAAATAAAAAGAAACAGAATTGTACCATAACTCCCAAGCACCATTCCTCCTATCTGCGAAAGCCGCACATAAGGCAGGAGCCGTTGATTCTGATTATGAAGGTAAATTTCTCTTATTGAACGCCAGAAACTTAAGATCACTATTGTATTGAAAGGGAACATCAGTGTAAAGGGAAGCATAAGCGGGTATCCTAATACACTTAGTTGAACAAGGTCATGGTATTCAGCATGGTAGAATAACAAAACAGTGGCAATTCCAATAATAAAATAATTAATTATAGTAACGGCCCTGAACGTCATTCGGCTTGAAATAAATGTATAGAACAACATCAACACAATTCCAAATATCCCTGAGATTATAAAGGCAAAAGGTAATTGTTCCGCAGGGTATGTTTCCAGAAATATTGCATGGGTCCCGATGTCAAATGTAGCCAGAAATATCCCTATGCAGACAGCCTGAAGGGAAGTCAGGATCAATATAA
>CAZBUF010000029.1:0-5185 GCA_964495025.1 uncultured Bacteroidales bacterium
GGGACTTAGGGGTCGGGATTTCGAATCTCCCCACCCCGACAAAAAGAAAAAAAGCCATCCTGCGATGGCCTTTTTTCTTTTTGAATTTACACCTATGAGTTCACGACCTCGCAAAAGGCGAGGGAGTAATCTCCCCACCCGCATTATCTTCATTATTAACTAAAATTGTATTGATCAATGCTTAATACACGATTATATGCTATGGATTAATATAAATATTATTAATTCAATATTTGTATATAGCTATAATATATTATTTTAAAAAAATGCTTATATTACTGTTTTAATAGTATTAAATACTGCATAAATGGATAAAGAAAAACATGTTTATAATAGAATTAAAGCTGTTTTAGCTGAAAATCGAAAAACCAATTTGTGGCTGTCAGCGGAGCTGCAGGTGAACCGGACTACTGTTTCGAAATGGTGTACAAATGAAGTTCAACCGACCATGGAATCATTGTTTAGGATAGCTGATGCATTAAAAGTAAATGTCAGGGATTTGTTAGTCTCAAATATTGAATGATGAGAATAAAGAATAATATTTTAAAAAAATGGCAGGTATTTACCCTAAATGGAATATGCAATCATAAGAAAATATAATTTATGAAATCAAAAACCAACAGAAATAAAGTTTTATTTGCTTTTGCTTTATTATTTATTGCTTCATTTTCAAATCAATTCTGCTTTTGTCTACCGATAAATAAAGACATAACAGATCAAACAGATTGTTCAGCTGTCAGAAACCCGGTTGCTGATCCTAACAAAGAAGTTATATTTCAATCTCTTCCCCCGAATTTTGAGTATAATCGTGTTACATGTATCCTTAAGGACTATAAAGGGTATATGTGGTTTGGCACAATTGACGGATTAATAAGGTATGATGGTATAAATCTTTACGTGTATGAAAAAGAACCGGATGATTCAACAAGCTTAAGTCATAACTCTGTTAATGTTTTAATGGAGGATAAAAATAAGAATTTATGGATTGGTACGTCCGTTGGATTAAATCTATATAACAGAGATATGGATAATTTTATTAATGTAGGTAACCTTAATGCGAATTTATTTCGTTTGAATGATAGTTATATCAGTGCTCTTTGTTCAGATAAAAAATCTTTACTATGGGTGGGTACCTTTGACGGAGTAAATACTTATGATCATGAAAAACAGATAATTAATCATTATTCTTATGATGTTAATGATCATAATGCCATAAGTTCGAATAGAATTACTTGTATAGCTATAGACAGTGAAGATAATGTATGGTTAGGTACAATGAACGGATTGAACCTTTTTTCTGATAAAATCGAAGGATTCAGGCACTTTTGTAGAGAACCAGGTAATAACGAAAGTATAAGTAATAATAATATAACTTCCCTTGCAGTTGATTTGGAAGGAAATTTATGGGCGGGAACAAGAGGTGGTGGGATAAATAAGGTAGTAAAGAGAAACGATAAATTTTTATTTAAAAGATATTACAATAATTCCCGGAAAGGTGACTTATCTAATAATTATGTTCTTTCACTAAATGCGGATAAAAGGGGCTACCTGTGGATTGGAACTGAAAATGGAGGCTTAACCCGATTACAAATAAATACTGGTTTCTTTAAGGTGTTCAAGGTAGAAGAAGGAAATAATCACAGCTTAAGCAGTAATTCTATCTGGGCACTTTACAGTGATAATGAAGACAGACTATGGATAGGTACTCATAATAAAGGAATAAATGTCATTGACGAAAACTTCAGTAAGTTTGAATCTTTTCAGAAAAATCCGGTTTATAATTATGGTTTAGCCGATAACGATGTATCAGGATTTACTGAAGACAGAAGGGGAAATGTCTGGATAGCAACAGATGGAGGAGGAATATGCAGATTTGATCCTGAAACCCGTAAGTTCAACAAGATTATAGTTAATACTGCAGGCCATAATTATCTTGCTAATAATGCTATAAAGGCCATTTTATTTGATTCTAAGGAAAATATATGGGTTGGTACCTGGGCCGGAGGAGTTGACCGTTTGGATAAAAACGGGGTGAAAATTGAAAACTATAATATTGAAAGTGAACAGGGTGGCGGTAACAATAATATATTAAGTCTGTATGAAGATTCAAAAGGAAATATATGGGCAGGTACAGGAGGAAGCGGATTATTTAAATATAATAATATAACAAATGAGTTTGATCTGGTGGATTGCAGCTACCAGTCGGGGATACTTATAAAAGCAGCCTATGTCACTGCCATGCTTGAAGAATCTGAAGGTTCCTTTTGGATAGGGACACTAAATGGGATAGTAATTCTGAAGAGAAATCCGGATCAGAAATTTTCATGCATCAATTTTTCACGTGCAGAAAATAGTCCCAGTTTAAGTAGTAATGCGATTGAGGTTATTTTTGAAGACAGTAAGAAAAGACTGTGGTTTGGTACCACGGATAACGGTTTGAATTTATTTAATAAGCTGGACAGTACCTTCATCGTTTTCCAGAAAAAGGATGGCCTGCCTGGCAATTCTATCATGGGAATAATGGAGGATAATGCAGGATTTTTATGGATCATGACCAATAAGGGGATTTCCAGATTTAATTATGATTCGGTAAGTTTTACTAATTATACAAGGGAAGACGGGCTTAATTCCAACGAGTTATATGTGCGGTCCTGTCTAAAAACAAAAAAAGGAGAGTTTTATATAGGAGGAGAAAATGGTTTTAACGTATTTTATCCGGAGAATATAAAGAACAATAACTTCATTCCCCCTGTATACCTTACTAATCTTAAATTAAACAATATTACAGCAGAAATAGGAGTTGAAAACTCCCCCCTTAAAAAGTATATTGGGGAAACCTCTGAAATTATATTAAACCATAAACAGTCTTCTTTTACTATCGAATTTATTGCACTGAATTATACTCGACCGGCGAGTAATCAGTTTTCCTATAAATTGGAAGGATTTGATGATGAATGGAATTTTGCAGATAACAACCGAAGCGCCACTTATACAAATATTAAACCTGGTAAGTATAAGTTCATGGTGAAGGGTTCAAATAATGACGGCATCTGGAATAATACTCCCGCCACATTGCATATCAGAATAAAACCGCCTCTTTTGAAAACCTCGTGGGCCATTATTACCTATATACTATTGATTTCTGCCCTTATTACGGTTTCCCTGATTATCTGGAATGAGAGGATCCATATAAAACACCAGTTAAAACTGGAACAGTTAGGAAGAGAAAAAGAACATGAATTAAACGAAAAAAATATACAATTCTTTACGAATATCTCCCACGAATTCCGCACACCACTGAGTTTAATTATAGCTCCAATT
Source organism: uncultured Bacteroidales bacterium (assembly GCA_964495025.1). GTDB lineage: Bacteria > Bacteroidota > Bacteroidia > Bacteroidales > UBA10428. The sequence continues at coordinate 3,322 of CAZBUF010000029.1, forward strand.
GAAAGTCTTATCCTTTCAGCCCAATCAAATATAAAAGAACAATTGATTGTAATTTACCGTAATGCACAAAGGTTGCTTCATCTGACAAACAATCTTCTGGATTTCAGAAAACTGGAAGAAGGAAGAACCAGTTTCAAGGTAAAATATGGAGAAATTGTAAGCTTTATCAGAGAGGTGTCATTATATTTCAATGTGAATTTTAAAAGGCGGCATATTAATTTTGATATAAATACAAGCAGTACACTTATTAAAGGGTGGTTTGATCCTGAAAAGCTGGAAACCATAATACTTAATTTGCTGTCAAATGCATCTAAATACACCACTGATGGTGGCAACATACAAATCATCGTAAATAACTTAACTTCAGCGGATGTTAAAGAAAAATACAATATTTCATCAGAAGAAATGCGCCCGGCTTCCCGGTACATAGAAATTGAAATTATTGACGACGGTTCAGGAATTTACCCTGAAGATCTTCCTTTTGTCTTTGAGAAATTTTATCAGTCAGATTCTACGAGGAAGAAGAAAAATTCAGGAATGGGGATTGGCCTGTCATTAACCAAAGGATTAGTTGAATTGCATCACGGACATATACAAGCAAGAAGTAATCCAAACCACGAGACATGTTTCTCATTTGTGCTGCCCATTGATCGTGCAGCCTTTCCTGAGGAAGAAATGTTAAACAAACCTGCAAGCGTACTTAGCAGAACTATAATAAGTGAACAGGAAGAGTTAAATTTAAAAAAGCATGGAAAAGAACTGCCTGATCCAGACCAATATGAAGAAAGAGCGGATGTTTTAATTGTTGAAGATAATTACGAGCTCAGGACTTTTCTGGCCAGAGAACTGGGCGAAAAATATACTACCATTCAGGCAGATAATGGGAAAGCTGGAATTGAACTTGCCTTTGACAAGATACCTGATTTAATTGTCAGTGATATTTTAATGCCACAATGCAGTGGGATAGAATTATGTAATGTGCTTAAGACAGATATTAGAACCTGCCACATTCCAATTATATTACTAACTGCCAGAACTACCATTGGTGACCAGATTGAGGGAGTTGAGGTCGGGGCTGATGACTATATCACTAAGCCCTTTAACATGCAATTACTGGTGGCGAAGATCAATCAGCTGATCCAATCCAGAAGAAAGCTATATGCCCATTTCAGTCAGGATGTATATATTATACCAAATAAAATGGCTGATAACGAATTGGATCAGAAGTTTTTACATAAAGCTATAGATTATATTGTCATGAATATTGGTGATAATACTCTTAATGTCGAAGGATTATCAGTTGAAATGAATCTGAGCCGAAGTAATGTATACAGGAAAATCAAGGCGCTAACAGGTAAAACGATAATCGAATTTATCAGGATCGTTCGTTTAAAGCATGCTGTAAAACTTATGGAAACTAAAAAGTATTCCCTGGCTGAAGTTGCTTATCTGACCGGTTTCACTTCACCATCCTATTTTACCAAGAGTTTTAGAGATCAGTATGGTAAACCCCCTTCTGAATACCGTAATTCTTAAATTACAGAATGGATAAAGCAGGTAATATGCCAGTATAAAGTCACAATAAAGAATTGTTTCAATCTGATTCTATTCTTCCCGGCTGTTGAAAATTGAAAGAAAATGCATCAAATTCTAAAGTGTTTGACTGAAATTTTATACCCTGCTTGTTCAAGTTACAATAAATTTCCTGCGTTAAGTTATATTTCATCCAATTGCCGAAACTTAACATATGAAATACCTGATTAACCTATAAAAAGATGAAACTGATCCTATCACTAGTATTCCCATTAAAGGGAAATCAAAACTCCCCTGAAAATGAAATCATCACTATAAAGATACTATCATT
>CAZBUF010000030.1:0-4206 GCA_964495025.1 uncultured Bacteroidales bacterium
TTTTCCACGATGCAATTTTATTCCTAAATATCTTATAACTTAAATCTTTGTTCAGACTATTTCCCAATTGAGGACAATTTTCACATCCTGAAGTATATTTATCACATTCCCAGCTATAATGACATCCACCGGTAAAAGCCCACATATCGTGAAATGTCCATATAACTGGGGATTTAATCTTTGGTAATTCTTTAATTGACAAAAAATTGCCATTTATCCAATGAAGATGCGTTATATCAGGCTTAATAGTGTTTATTTGTTTATAAATATTTTTAGACATTTGAGAAATAGACCAAAAGTCTCGATTTGCATTTTTATATCTATTCAGTCTTTTCTTATCAATTTTAGCAATAAGTTTATTATGATAGTAATTAAACTTTGATTTATATACTTTGTTATTTAGTGTTTTTTTATTTTTTACTAGCATAGCTATATCAAAGCCTTTGGAATTTAAATAGTTAAATATCCGATATGCTGCTTTTGCTGCACCGCCTCGGTTATCGAAACTATTTACATATAGAACTTTTTTTATTTGTTCCATATTCCGGCTGCTTTGTTATTTATTATTTTATAATATTGAATTGGTGTTAATACAGCACCAATTAATAGGCAAGCAATTGTTGCCAATATTACCCCTGAAATTCCAAATCCTAAATTTCTTGCAAAATATACGGATAATGGGATATTAATTAAACTAATAATAATTGAAAAATAAAGTTGTAATCTGATTTTACCTATTCCATTTATTAAATATGCAAAAATATTATTCCATGCTCTAATGATTATAAAGAATGCCATAAATACGCATAATTGAAAAGGTATTTCAACTCGATCTCCTATCCAAATTCTAAATACAAATCCTGATGAAAAAAGCATAATTATTACTATTCCCACTGAGAGTAACCATAATTTATATATTTTCTTAGTTGTTTTTCTTATCCAGTCCATTTCCTTTTTTACATATGCCTGGGTAAATGCCGACCAATAAGGATTTAACAATGTTATAAATATCATAGTCACTATAGAAAAATACCTTCTTGCAATATTGTATGGAACAACATCACTGGGGCCGCTAACTTGGCTAATAATAATATTATCAGTAGTAAACATAATGATAACTGAAATCTGAATAATAAAAAATTGCAATCCAAGGCTGGCAAGACTTCTAAAATGTTTAAAATCTATATATCGTATAGAAGGTGCTATCTTCTTATACCTTTTTGCAAATAGTACTAATGTTGCTGTAATATATATAATGGTGGTTGCAAAGCCAGTTAGAATTGCATTTAATATTAATGAATCTTTTATAAACTGTGTAGAAATCAATATTCCGGAAAAATATAATATTGCGCCTCCAGTATGAAACGCATCAGATATAGATGGATCTTGAAAAGCCAGAACAATGCTATCTAAGATGCTTAATATAAAACGAAGAGTAAAGAACGTGAATATTAAAATGACGGTAATTTGTATTTCTCTGTTTAGTATCTTTTCAGTATTTAAAATCTGGGACCAATTAAGTAATGGATTTACAGCCATTACAAAAATAAATGCAATACTTATAATCATTATTATTACCAAGTAGGTAGTACTTACGAGCGTTTTACTTAATTCATAATCTTCCTTAGTCAGGGCTTCAGCCAGTTTGTTTCGTAATCCGGTACTTAATCCAATTTTTAAGAATCCAAACCAATCGATAATAGAATTCAGTGTTAGCCAAATACCATACTTGGTTGGTGAAAAAAAATCAAGTAAGATAGGTACACGTAAGTAGCGGATTATCATATCCACTCCTTTTAACAAAAATGAAATTATAATATTTTTTCTTACTTTAACATCGCGCTGGTGACCTCTATTAAGAATTATTTTTAAACGGGAAAGTGCCATTTAGATTTTTTTTACAGGTGAAGATTTTCAGTCAGTTTTATAGAAACCGTAACCGTAATTTTTTTTAGCAAATCTCACATCATTAAATATGATTCCAACATTTTTAATGTTTTTATTTTTTATAACTATTGTCAATGATTAACAAAATTCTTGTAATTTATAGTAACACAGGCAATTAATAGTCGATCAAATAATTGTTCTCCATTATTTCTTCTATTTATTTTGTAACTAAGAAAATTGTTAAATATACAACAGATATTATGATTGTAACAGATGCATAGGCAGTGCTAACATAAATTTTTACTTGTTTATAAGCTTTTTTAACGAGAGCTTCTGAAAATTTATTTCTTAAGCCAGTACCCAGACCAATTTTTAAAAAACCAAACCAATGTGTAATTGAACTGGCTGTTACCCAAATACTATATTGTAAATCTCCCAGATAATTCAAAACCAAATGTAATCAGATAAAAGCAGCAATATAACCGACAAGTCTTAATAGTTATGAAAATGAAATATTCTTTTTAGCGTTTATAGTTCTTTTATGACCTTTATTAAAAAAAGATATAATTATGTTTGTATTTCTATCCAAGTCTATTCCTGAGTTTCAGATTTACTATATTTATCTTCATAATATTTATTAAATACAAATGAGAATATTATCCCATATGTAAATATTGAATAATATACTAATGTTACGTTAGCCCACAGAAAAGTTATAAAAGCAAAGAAGCTTCCAAAATAAAGTGTTTTCCTGGCAATTTTATAGAATCTATATGTTATGCCACCCCAAAGACCAAATAAAAAAATACTTCCAATAATTCCATAAGAAAAAAGATGCGCAAGGTATCCAACATGTATTTGTGAACTTCGCCCTCCAATTGCAACTACCACATCATCAGTTAGATGTACTCCAGTTCCAAAAAATGGATTTTCAGGAAAGAATCTCAAGAATATCTTAAGTGCCAGTATACGTGATAATGCTGACTCATCCAGTATTCTATCAGATATATATTTATTAATATCATATCCGAGTAATTTCATTATAATTGTAGTAATAAATAATAGTGCAATTAAAAGACCTAACCCAATAAATACGTTTTTAAGTATTTTATTATTTATAAATAATAAAGGCATCAAACATAAAAAATAAGCGGCCTGAATATAACGCACGTTGCTTCCAAAAGCAATTATTATTCCAACTATTAACAAAAAAAACGGTATTCTTTTTTTAACTTTGGTAATATAGCCAATTACTATAGCTAAAATTGGAATAAACGATAATCCGAGATCATGAATGCCGCAATAACCGAAAACTGATAGCCGTTTTACCTGGTAGATATTTTGTGCCCAGCGATTCGAATTCATCCACCTGATAAATTTCTCGGGTGTAAAAAATAAAGGATCAACAATCAATTGATAAAGCATGAAAATACCTCCAATAAGAATAGTAATTTTGAAAATATTGACGATATTTTTCATAAAACCATCATCAAATGTCGAATTGTCAATTACAAGAAGTATTGCTAATACTGCCAGATATTTATTAGCAAAGAAGAAATCATAAACAAGACCTTTACGTTCTATAACTCCTCCTCCAATAATTATTTCCCATCCAATGTAATAGAGATACAGCAATATTAAAAGAAAAAGATATTTATGAATTTTAATATTTTTGATTCCTTTAATTAATATTAGGCCAAGTGCTAACATAATACCGAAAAAACCAAAAAATTTTCTATAATCCTGGGCAAAATTAATTTCAAGAATATAAGCTATAAGAGGAGAAGCAGATAATAAGTAAAGATAATATTTTACAATTTCGTTATAAGTGAACATGAGAACTGGTGTGCTACTTTTCTAAATATCTCTAAGGTTAATAATTGATAAGGATTTACTTTTCAGATTTCAGATCTTTCCTTTGAAAGATTTTTTTTTGCTTGACGCGTAATATTTATAGCCGTATTTATAATGACTCCCCTTTTTGTGTATTTTAATATCATTGAAAATGATTCCAATATTCTTAATTTTATCGTTTATATCATTGATATATGTACTAAACAGGTTTTTCGGAGTATAATCTTGTCTTACTGTATAGAGCTTAACTTCTGCAAAATCCATAAGTAATTGGGCATCAGACACAATCCCCAAAGGAGGAGTATCAAGCACAATAACATCATAAGATTCTTTTAAAAAATTTATTAATTCATTTGTTTTTTCAGAAGAAATTAATTCGGATGGATTTGGAGGAATTTCCCCGGCTGAAATAAAATCCAATTCTTTTATTTCTGTTTTATTTATAATATCATTTATATTAGCCTG
>CAZBUF010000031.1:0-4247 GCA_964495025.1 uncultured Bacteroidales bacterium
ATAATCCATGAGCCTGCCCCTTTCCATGATAAGGATCCTGTCCGAGCAACACAACCCTGATTTTTTCAAAAGGAGTTCTGTTAAATGCATTAAAGATCAAATTTCCGGGAGGGTAAATATTGAATTTCTTTTTTTCCTCCACAAGAAATTCTTTCAGCCCTGAAAAATATTGAGAACTGAATTCATCCTTTAAAATTTCTTTCCAGCTGTCTTCTATCTGCGGATTTATTTCTGACATGATTTCAAATTTCGAAAAGATTTATTAAAATTTCATTCTCAGGGAACCGGCAAAATTTCTTCCGGGGGCTGCAATACCTGATGCAAAAGGCATATAGAAATAGTCGAGTATATTTTCCACTGCAAACATAAAAGATAATCCCGGAGTTATTTTATATGTAGTTTTAAAATTCAGGGTGAGCCATCCGGGGAAGCCATCATTAGTAGCGAAATCCGTATTATCTTCACCAAACGTATTCATATCTTTCATCCGTTTCCACCCGTTATAGATCATGTACAGCTCACTATTAATTTTTTTCAGCTTGTAACTAACTGATGTTATACCGTAAACAGGAGGGATGTGCGATAAGGGAAGAGTATCAGTGAGGTTTTTGCCATATGTATAATTAAATGTGGCCCTAAAGCTGATATTCGAGTTCAGGTCGGATATAATATTCAGGCTCGTCCCGTAAATTACAGATTCTTCAGCGTTATAGTTTTTAATTAATGCTAATGTGTCTCCTTTGATAATATATACCGATGTCCCGTTTAATTGAGCACTGGTCCTTATTATGGCATCCTTAAGATAACTGAAAAACAACGAGCCGTTTAATTGAATATATCCGTCAAATGTTCTTGAAAAAGCGAATTCACCGTTATATGAGTATTCGGGTTTCAGGTTATTATCAGGGATCATGAGGGCTCCGCTCTTTTCCCTTATTTTTCCGTAATCATCAATATTCGGATTCCTGTAGCCTGATGAGAATAAAAGGTTGAGATTAAGGTCTTTTATTGGTATGTAGATCATACTAAGGCTGAATGTCAGGGCATGGTTATTCAGGGAAATCTCTGAAAAGGGGAGGTTGTAGAAAAATGAGTTATACTCAAACTCTGAGCTATAGTGTGAGTAACTGAATCTTATGCCGCCTGATAATATATATTTCCTGCTTATATTCCATTTATTTTTAATGTATGCTGACAGATCATATGTATTATTACCCTTATCAGGATAACGGGATAAAGTATAGGCGACGGAATTATCAGTTATATTGCGTCTGAACCCTGAAGATTCAAGATTATTATGAACAAATTCAACTCCATAGTGTGTTTTTATGTTTTGACTATGAAGCTTGAAAAAATCAAAATTCACCGAGCATACATATAGATCTTCTTCCTGGTGAATCTCATTATTATCGTTGAACCTTCTTGTTATCCTGTCTTCGTCGATTCTCTGATATGCCAGGATACTGCTGAAATTTGTAAATATTGGTGTTGAATACCTGAAAGTGGATTTCAGGGAGGTAAGAAACCTGTTTTGCGGCCCGTAATACCATGCAGCGTATTTAAGGTCATTACCTTTATATGTGTTCAGTTCATCGTAGCGCTGGATATCCGACGAGGTAGAATACTGCAGGTTTAAAACAAAATCAAGCATACTGCCCGGGGAGTATTTTATCTTCTGTAAAATATCATATTGACTGTATCCTGTATTCAGCTGTATGTCGGGATCCGTGTTTACAACTGTTGAATCGGCCCCGTTGATCTGTTCTGCATAATGGAGGTTCCTCCCATAATTATTATCAAGATACGGAGCTCTGAGCCTTCCCATTTTTATGTTGCCGTAGTCGCTGAAAGTCACACTTGAGAGTGAGCCGACCTTGGCCATACCTGTGTTTATATCGAAATGCAATATTTTTCCGTTATTTGCTGATGAATATTGAGTAAATGCACCGGCTTTAAGCAGGATTTCCCCCTCTTCATCAGATGTCAATGGATCCCTTGTATAATAATGTATTACCCCGCCCAGGGCATCACTGCCATATATAATAGAATTTGGCCCATAGATTATTTCGGCCCGTTCCAGTATATTATTATCAACGGTTATTGAATTTTGTAAATGCCCGCTTCTGTATATGGCATTATTCATTCTCACCCCATCTAGTACAAGAAGAATTTTATTTGCCTCAAACCCCCTTAATATAGGACTTCCTCCACCATCCTGGCTTTTCTGGACCAATATATTTCCCGTACCTGATAAAATATCTGCAGAGGTCTGTGACGGATCATTTTCAATCTTCTCTGCCATGATAACATCAACCATGTGCGGGATCTCTCTTTTCTCTTCACCAAGCCTGTTAAATGAGATTACTATATCATCTATAAGGATATTCCTTCGTTTAAGCAGTACCCTGTATTTATTATCTGATATTTTCGATTTGGAGAGGATGACATTATCATACCCGGCATGCTGAAAATAAATACTGTCAGCGTCTTTGAATATTGAAATGTACGCTTTTCCCTCAGTATCCGTAAGTGTGGATCTCGATTTATCATGGTTAAAAATCGCAACATTTTCAATCGGGGACCCTGTAGAAGAGTTCAATACAATAATTTTCTGCCCTGATAGAAAATATATTGAGGAGACTGACAGGATAAACGACCAGTATAATACTTTCATAATCCCCAAAAATATATTAATTCATAATTATTACAAAAACTATTCCGGAATGTATGTGTTAGTAATTAAGATTTTGTCTAATAAATTAATTTTCTACCTTTGAATAAAGAGCTATTAATACTGAATATGTTATCTAAGAGAGCTTTTGTATATGTGATAATCGGTTTTATTATCGTACTGATATTCCTTGGATTTCTTTTTTTCAAAAACAGACTGGTAGTATCGAGCGAACCGTTAAAAGCTGTACCCCTGGATGCAGCTTTTATTATACGTGTGAATGATTACCAGGATCTGCTGAAAATTACACAAAAGAATAACAGAATATGGGATGAGTTACGGAAATTGCCCGTTTTTAAAAGTATTGACAGCCAGATAGGTTATATTGAGGGAGTAATTTCAGAATATCCTGTTGCAAGAGAACTTCTCCTGAATAACCCCTCCTTCATTTCAGCACATTACACGGGAAAGGCGAAGGTAAGTTTTGTTCATTATTATAAATTACCAGGGGGCATGGGGGAAAAGAAGATAAATGAGCTGATCTCTGAATTATTGATTAATTCGGGAACAATAACTCAAAGAAAATATCAGGGCAGGGATTTATATGATGTCAGGCTGCTAAATGAAAAGCCGGTGGATTATTTTTCATATACAGTAACCGATGGCCTTTTTATTTTAAGTTTTTCTTCGATATTGATTGAGGATGCTATAAGGCAACTGGACATACCGGGATCAATTGAACGCCTGGCAGGATTTAAGGAAGTGCTGGCGACTGCAGGCAAGAATGTCGATGCTAATTTATTTGTAAATTTTAAGAATCTGCCAAAGATTATATCAACCTGTATAAACGAGAATTATAAATCAAGGATAAGGTCTTACAACTATTTCGCTAACTGGGCGGAACTGGATATGAACATCAAGGAGGATATGATATTGCTGAACGGATTTACTCATTTTTCCGATTCCCTGAATTATTCTGCAAATCTTTTTGCCAGCCAGAGCCCCCAGAAGATATATGTTGATGATATATTGCCATCATTTATCTCAACTTTTTTTGTTATAACATTATCAGATATCAACGCTTATTTTGAAGATTACAGGACTTATTTGCGGAAACTTGGGAAATTAAAGCAGTATGATAAGGAAATTAATCTAATAAGAAATAAGTATAATATTGATGTAAATAACGATTTTCTTGATGTTCTTGATAAAGAGATCACAATTGCATTGGGGGAAAGTGGAGTGGACCAGGGAGTGGCAAATACTTTTATAATTTTTAAGACAAAAAGCAAAAGCCAGGCAGAAAAGAAATTGCTGGAAATCCTGAACAAGACAGCCGGGAAAGTCCCTATCAGTATTGAGAAACTGTCATATAATTATAAAGTGGATAACGAACTATCTTATCCTGTTTATAAATTGCCTGTTACGAATATGACTGGTAAAATTTTCGGAGAATTGTATAATCTGAATGAGGATACATACTTTACTTTTATTGAAAATTACCTTGTATTTGGCAGTTCAGTTAAATCGATATCTGAATTTATACATAGCAATGTTTTGAAAAAGACTATTATTA
>CAZBUF010000032.1:0-3606 GCA_964495025.1 uncultured Bacteroidales bacterium
AAGCTGGCATATGCGGTCATAGCAATTATGGGGAATATGAATCCGCACCTGAGAGATATCAGCGATTTCAAACATAAATTATGGGATCATCTGGCTATAATGTCTGATTTTCAACTGGATATTGACTCACCATATACAAAACCCGAATATAAATTATTGAATACGAAACCAAGACGGGTGGAATATAAAGCTTCGGAAATTAAATACAAACATTACGGACGAACACTTGAACTGTTAGTTGACGCAGCATCCGAATATCCTGAAGGGCAGGAGAAAGAACAGCTTATTAAAATTATCGCTAATCATATGAAGAAATCTTACCTCACATGGAACAGGGAAGTTGTGAGCGATGTTGATATTTTTAAGGATCTGAAAGTGTTATCAGGCGGTAAAATTGATATTAAGGATGGTTTAAAACTTAATGATACAAAAGAGATACTTTCCAAAAATAAAAGAAAACGATTTGTTAGAAAAAAATAGATATTTACTATTTGCCTACAATTAATAAATGAGTTCTTTTCAAATTAAAGGAGATAACAGACTTAAAGGTGAAATAATACCGCAAGGGTCAAAAAATGAAGCGTTACAGGTAATTTGTGCAACACTATTAACCTCTCAGGAAATAACAATTAGAAATATTCCGGATATTATTGATGTAAGAAGTCTTATTGATTTGCTCACATCTCTTGGAGTTGAAGTAAAAAAAGCTAATCCTTCTGACTATACGTTTTGTGCAAGGGACATAAATATCGATTATCTTCTTTCGAAAGAGTACATTAATAGAAGTGCCGGCCTTCGGGGATCATTAATGATTATCGGGCCACTTATAGCCAGGTTCGGCAAGGGATATATCCCAAAGCCGGGAGGGGATAAAATAGGAAGAAGAAGGGTGGATACGCATATTAACGGATTTATTAAGCTGGGGGCAAAATTCAATTACGATTTTAAGGGAGATTTTTATAAAGTTACTGCTGATAATTTAAAAGGTTGTTATATGCTGCTTGAGGAGGCTTCGGTTACAGGAACAGCAAATATTATCATGGCTGCAGTGCTGGCAAAGGGCAAAACTACTATTTACAATGCCGCCTGTGAGCCATATATACAGCAACTATGCAGAATGCTTAACAGTATGGGAGCCGGAATATCAGGTATCGGCTCAAATTTACTGTCAATTGATGGTGTACCGGAACTGGGGGGGTGCAAACATACTATTTTACCGGACATGATTGAGACGGGTAGCTTTATCGGGTTAGCGGCAATGACAAAAAGTGAGATAACAATCAAAAATGTATCGTTCGATAATCTTGGGATAATCCCAAAATCATTCAGTCGCCTGGGTATTAATATAGAAAAGATAAATGATGATATTTTTATTCCTGAACAAAAGCATTATGAAATAGAGACTTTTATTGACGGATCTATAATGACTATCGATGATGCTCCCTGGCCCGGCCTTACACCGGATCTGTTAAGTATAATTCTTGTTGTTGCTACTCAAGCCAGAGGGAGTGTTTTGATACATCAGAAAATGTTCGAAAGCAGGTTGTTTTTTGTGGATAAACTGATTGACATGGGTGCCCGGATCATATTGTGTGATCCTCACCGGGCTACAGTAATCGGACTGGATAATCATATAAAATTGCGTTCAACAGTAATGACCTCTCCGGATATACGGGCAGGCGTGGCACTTCTGATAGCGGCCCTTTCAGCCGACGGCATAAGTATTATTCATAATATTGAACAAATTGACCGCGGATATCAGCAGATCGATAAAAGGTTGAATAATATTGGGGCTGATATCACAAGGATTGATTAAAATGGTTTTTCACAATAGCATAAGTATTTTAATATCCCTTTTTTTTAATTCTTAAATCAGAATTGTATTTCTTTGTTAATTTTGCATTTTATAATCATAAATGCTGTCAATTTGTCTGAACAGGATAAATGGCAAGCATTTTGTCAGCAAAAAGAGCTATGAATAAACTGAAATTAATAAATTAAATTTGTTGGAAATGGTTGGAAAAGAAACGAATGTTAACAGGGAGAAGAAGCAAAATACCGGCAAAGCAGCGCAAGGTAAGCAAGCACATCAGAAAAAGACAATACGGGATGTATCTGAAAGAAGAACAGGGGAAAGGACTGCAGGCAAAAAAGTTGAAGTAAAATCCAAAGTATCGGCTTATGAAGAAAAAATAAAGGAATTGCAGGATAAATACCTCAGATTATCAGCAGAATTCGATAATTACAGGAAGCGTACACTTAAAGAGAAAATAGAATTAACAAAATCTGCAGGAGAGAGCCTGTTAATAAATATCTTACCGGTAATGGATGATATGGAAAGGGGAATACAAATAGTTAACAGTGCTGAAGATATTGAAGCTGTGAAGGAAGGGATCAATCTTATTTACAATAAGTTCAGGGACTTTCTGGAACAGAACGGGATAAAGGAGATAGATGCGGTAAATAAGGGATTTGATATTGACTTTCACGAAGCGGTCACAAAGGTCCCTGTTCCGGAAAAAGATATGAAAGGCAAGATCGTGGATGTTATTGAGAAGGGCTATACTCTTAATGAAAAGGTTATAAGATATTCAAAGGTTGTTATTGGCGAATAAACAGAAATAAGATTAATATTATTAAGGAGATGGAATATATTTCCGGCTGTAAATAAAATATTGAAATGGCTAAAAGAGATTATTATGAAGTTTTAGGTTTGTCGAAGGGCGCTTCTTCAGAGGAAATTAAAAAGGCTTACAGGAAACAGGCGTTGAAATATCATCCTGATAAAAATCCGGGCGATAAACAAGCTGAGGAAAATTTTAAAGAAGCAGCCGAAGCTTATGAGGTCTTAAGCAACCCTGAAAAAAAATCAAGATATGACCAGTTTGGACATGCCGGCGTAGGAGGGTCAGCAGGTGGTGGATTTAATATGACTGTTGATGATATTTTCAGTCAGTTCGGAGATATTTTCAGTGATTTCGGATTCGGTGGATTTGGTGGATTTGGAAGTAGCAGAAGGAGTTCGAGACGTGTTAATAAAGGATCAAATCTGAGGGTTAAAGTTAAACTTACTCTTCAGGAAATAGCTTCAGGTGTCCAGAAAAAAATCAAAGTAAGTAAGTATGTCACCTGTAAAGTATGCAGCGGCACGGGAGCGAGGGACAGCAATTCTTACAGTACCTGCTCAACATGTGGCGGAACAGGACAGGTTACCAGGGTGACACAAACACTACTGGGACATATGCAGACAACACAGGTTTGTCCGTCATGTGGCGGCGAAGGGAAATCAATAACGCAAAGATGTACAAATTGCCACGGTGAAGGGATAGTCACTGAGAACGAGATAATAAACATAAAGATACCTGCCGGCGTGGCTGAAGGTATGCAGATGAACATCTCAGGCAAAGGCAATGCTGCAAGGAGAGGCGGGATTAACGGAGATCTGATGGTACTGATCGAAGAGGAAAAACATCCTGAACTGATACGTGATAATAATGACCTGCTATATAATTTATATTTAAGTATTATACAAGCTGCACTTGGTACTGCCATTGAAATACCAACCGTTAACGGGAGAGTGAAAATAAAAATTGAACCGGGAACACA
>CAZBUF010000033.1:0-3028 GCA_964495025.1 uncultured Bacteroidales bacterium
CAGAAATTCATTATGTTCACTAATCGAGAGAACCAATACATATATAAGTGATGTTGACAATAACAGAAGGGTATCAAAACTGGTACTCTCTTTTATTGCATCACTTACTTATATGAAAATTGAAGAGTTCCAGAAAATATATAATGCTATTGTTGATTCATTAATATCAAGTAACTGGTTTAGAGTATCCTATATTCAGGCAAAAGTAAACGACTTTCCTGTAATTCTCTTTAAAAGATCCAAATCGTATTTCTCTAAAATTTACAGAATCCTGTCGCTGGTAATTCTGCCGGTTGGAGTATTTCTGGTTGTAAGGCATTACATATTACTTGGCAAGCTGAGGAAAGAGCTTACCGGTGTATCAGTTGTTGCACAATCAATTATTGATATACTGGATAGCCCGTCTTTATTAAAAGAATTTGAAAGCGAGAAATGAAGATCCTGCAAATAAGCAATAAATTCCCGTACCCTCCAAAAGATGGTGGTGCTATTGCTATTCTTAACCTTTCCCGGGGATTCAGGCATAACGGCCACAAGGTGAGTATTCTGGCAATGAACACCAGGAAGCATTATATAAATCCTGAAGAAGCAAAAAAAGCTTTAAAAGATATTGCAGAATTTAATTATGTCAATATCAATACTGATATTAATGTATTTCAGGCTGCCGCTAACCTGCTATTCTCCTCACTGCCTTATAATGCCAGACGGTTCATAAGCAGGAAATTTGAAATTAAGCTGCAGGAAATACTTGGCAGAGAAAGTTTTGATATTGTCCAGCTTGAAGGCGTTTATATGATGCCCTATGTTAAAACCATAAGGAAATGCTCTGATGCAGGAATTGCACTAAGGACTCATAATATTGAACATGAGATATGGGACCGGATAGTTGCCAATACAGGTAATATAATTAAGAAAAAATATCTTCAGATACTTGCAAAAAGAATTAAAAGATTCGAGATTGAATCGTTGAACGGCTATGATTTGCTGGTGCCCATAACAAAAAGAGATGCGGAAATTTTAAACGGACTTGGAAACAACAAACCCTTTCATGTATGCCCGGCAGGACTGGATATTGAAAAGACCCCTGTTAATATCAAAGACACTGATTATCCAAACCTGTTCTTTCTGGGATCACTCGACTGGATCCCGAACCAGGAAGGTTTGTTATGGTTTCTGGATAGTGTATGGAAGGAAATATCCATGAAAAAACCTGAAATAGTATTTTATGTCGCCGGGAGGAATGCCCCTGATAAACTGGTTAAAAGAATATCAAAATACAGAAATATCGTCTATAAGGGTGAAGTGGAAAATGCCGGCATCTTCATGGAGAATAAATCAATTATGATCGTTCCGTTGTTATCCGGTAGCGGGATGCGCGTTAAGATAATAGAAGGGATGGCTCTGGGAAAAGCAATAGTAACAACATCCATAGGCGCTGAAGGCATTGATATCAAACACAAAGAGAATATAATTATTGCTGATACTGCTGATGATCTGAAAAAAGAATTAGAAAATCTTTTGGAGAATAAAAGTTTTTTTACCAAAATTGGAGAAAATGCAAGGACTTTTATAGTGGATAAGATGGACAACAATAAAATTACTGTTGAGCTGGCTGAATTCTATAAGACTCATTTAATATGATATTTATACTGTTATTCTGGATATTCCTGTTCCTGATCATTTACTCCTATTTCTGTTATACTTTTATATTATTGATACTGGTATTTTTCAGGAAAATATTCACCAAAAAGAAAACACTGTCAGCATACTCTGAGGAACCTGAGGTTACCTTGCTGGTCCCTGCATATAATGAAATGAATTGCATTGAAGCAAAAATTAAAAATTCTCTTGAGCTTGATTATCCTGAAGACAAGCTGAAACTGGTATGGGTAACGGATGGTTCAAATGACGGATCGCCTGAAAAACTAAAGCAGTATGATAATGTTACCGTTTTGCATAAAGATGAAAGAACAGGCAAGATAAATGCCATGAACAGGGCAATTAAACATGTAAAATCACCCATAACAATATTTTCAGATGCCAATACTTTCCTTAACAAAAACTCGATAAAGGAGATAGTTAATATTTTCAGGGATAGTACTATCGGATGTGTGGCAGGCGAGAAGAGGATAACACTCTCAAGAAAAGATAAAGCAGTAAGCGCAGGAGAAGGGCTTTACTGGCAGTATGAGTCCGTTATAAAAACACTTGAGTCAGAGTTCAACTCCGTTATGGGAGCTGTAGGCGAGTTGTTTGCCATACGTACCGAATTATATGATGATGTTAAGGAAGATTCTATTCTGGATGATTTTACAATCTCCCTTAAAGTAGTAAAGAAAGGCTATAAGATAAAATATGCTCCTGAAGCATATGCCAGTGAATCGGCATCATTATCAATAAAAGAAGAGCTGAAAAGAAAAGTGAGAATAGCCTGTGGCGGGCTGCAGACATTATTCAGAATGAAAGAGATGCTTAATATTTTCAAATACGGCCTTTTCTCCTTTCAGTATTTCTCTCATAAAGTGCTCAGGTGGACCCTTGTTCCCCTCTCATTTATCTGTATATTCTTATCAAACCTGGCAATAGTATATTTTCAGGATTTTAATTTTGATTTTTATATGTACATATTATTCGTTCAACTGCTTTTTTACTTCATGATAGTTGTCGGCGCATTTTTGAAGAATCTTAAAATTCGTTTGAAAATACTTTTCATCCCATATTATATTTTTATTATGAATTATTCAATAATTCTGGGCATGTTCAGGTACATATCAGGAACCCAGCCTGTAACATGGGAAAAAGCAAAAAGAAGCTGAACTTCAGTAATCGCTGCTATGTAAATTTAATTACTTATAGTACTTTTACCTTAATTTTATAAAAATTATAAATAATATCGTTTCATAACGATAAGCACTGCAATTATGAAAGATTTGGAAAAGAGTTCTGATAAAATAATATTTAATACTATTGATGAAGCTGTTGAAGATATACGTAAGGGTAAAGTAGTTATTGTTGTTGATGATGAAGA
>CAZBUF010000034.1:0-1804 GCA_964495025.1 uncultured Bacteroidales bacterium
GTTGAGTTAGTGGCTATGATAGTGTCAGCAGAAACATATTTTTCAACATTCTTGAATACTTCTTTTCTGGAGGTGACTCTTTGCTCACGTGTCTTTGAACGTATGGCTTCTAATACAAGGTCACAGCCCTTTAAGTGCTCATATCCCATATAACCGTGTATACGTGATAATATCGACCTCTTCTCGCCGGGAGTCATGCCCCAATGGCCAATCATATTGTCCAGTTCCTCCTCCATCATTTTAAAGGCAGTTTTTATTTTCTCATCTGACAGTTCAATAAAAATGACTTCCAGCTCTTTCGCGCTTATCATAATTGCAATATTCTGCCCTACATTGCCACAACCGACAATACCCACTTTTGAGAATAATGTTTTCGGCCTGTCTTTCTTGCTCAGTCCGTAACTCTCAATAGATTCAACCTGAATATCTGTCATATCTGAATATTTTAATTTTTATATTCTTTATATTATCCGGCAATAGCCTGATTGGCCGTAATTGCAACAAGGTTAACAATATCATTAACCGAGCATCCCCTGGAAAGATCATTAATCGGAGCTGCCAGTCCCTGCAGTATAGGGCCTATTGCTTCAGCATGAGCTATCCTTTGTATCATTTTATATGCAATATTTCCTGCCTCCAGGCCCGGGAAAATCAGAACATTTGCATTGCCTGCGATCTCACTACCGGGTGCTTTTAATTCTCCGATCTCTTTTATCAAAGCAGCATCGGCCTGAAGTTCACCGTCAATTTTCAGGGACGGGTCCATCTGCCGGGCCATCTCAGTAGCATTTCTTACCTTGTCAGCCATTTCATGCTGTGCGCTACCTTTTGTTGAAAAGCTCAGCATAGCAATGCGCGGCTCTATTCCGGCTATCGTCCTTGCTGTTTTTGCAGTGGTAACAGCAATTTCAGCAAGTTCATTTGCATCAGGATCAGGATTTACAGCGCAATCGGCAAAGACCATCATACCGTCATCACCAAATGTCTTATCTTCCAGTACCATTATAAATGCCCCGGAAACAACATTTATACCGGGCATGGTCCTTATATACTGAAACGCAGGCCTTAATACGTCACCTGTAGCATTGGCAGCACCTGCAACTTCACCGTCAGCATCCCCGTTCTTTATCATAACGGTTGAAAAATACAATGGATTCTTTAATAGCCTGTGTGCTTCATCTTTGGTCAATCCCCTGGCTTTTCTGAGCTCAACCATCAAACCGGCATATGCATCAGTCTTTTGATATATCTCAGGATCAATAACACTTGCTTTATCAAGGTTTTCAAGTTTAAGCCTGATGCTTTCATTCTTAATAAAACCATCTTTACCAATTAATATGATATCTGCAATATCTTCCTGAATAATTATATCAGCGGCCTTTAATATCCGCTGGTCATAAGTTTCAGGCAATATGATTCTTTGTTTGTTCTTTTTAGCATTTTCTTTAACTCGGGTTATCAAATCCATTGTATATCAATAATTTAAATTAACTATATCATTCTTTCTAAAGTTAATTAAAATAGTTTAAATCTCTATAAATAAATATAAAGAAATACAGTGTGCTGCGACTAATTATTTATAATTATGCTACTGTATTGAATCGCCGATATGGTTTGCCAGGAATTTTCCCATAGCACGGTAAAAGTCAAACCGGTTTTCCTCATTCCTGAAGCCGTGGCCTTCATTATCTTTCACCATATACTCAACTTCAACACCTCTTTCTTTCATCTTTTCCACCATCTGGTCCGATTCGTTCTTATTCACCCGCGGGTCATTTGCTCCCTGTGCAATAAAAAGAGGTGC
>CAZBUF010000035.1:0-3619 GCA_964495025.1 uncultured Bacteroidales bacterium
TGAATTCTCTACCTCTGAGATAGATGCCAGCAGATCATTTTCAGAAGGAATGATAATATTTTCCTTTCCCGGCGCTGTAATAACGATGACCCTGTTATTGTCTGTCAGCCATTTATCTGCTAATGCATTTACTTCTTCAAGTGTAACTCCTTCAAGATATTTCAAAGCGAATCCATATTCAAATTCAATGCCCGGCAGAGGTTCATCTTCAAGAAATCCGCGTGTATATTCTGATGCTAATGTTGCTGATTCCGTTTTATCACGTTCACTGTAAGCTTTTTCATAGAATCTAAGCATATCTTTTTTGTATCTCTCCAGTTCACCTTCGGTAAAGCCATACTTCTTAACACGTAAATTTTCTTCAAAAAGAGATTGCAGGCCTCTTTGTATGCCATCTTCTGCAACCAGGGCATATGACTGAAAAGCATATTTTGTACGTGCCCACATACTGCCGTAATAACAACCTGCGTTTATGAAAGGAGGGTCAGGCTTTTCAAGCAATTCAGCAAGCCGTTGGTTCAGCATACCGTCGAACAGCAGCTGGATAAACATATCCCTGTAATCACCGTAGGTTTTATGAATTTTTGCATCAGTTTTATAAAATACAGATACTATTGTTACAGGTGCTTCTTTGTCAGTATTTATTGAAATCAGAGTTCCCTCATGATCAGGGACATCATATATGAGTCTTTGCCTCGGATTTTCAGGTAGTACAAGGTTACTGAAATGTTCCTTTATCTTATTTTCGGTTTCATCAACATCAATATCCCCTACAACAATTAGTGCCATAAGATCAGGCCTGTACCAGTCGCTGTAAAATCTCGTTATCGTCTCATAATCAGCGTTCTCAATTATTTCTTTTTTGCCTATGGGAAGTCTTTCCGCGTACATCGAGTTTTTATACAACACAGGAAGGTACTTATCCAGCATTCTTTGTGAAGGCCCTCTGCCCATTCTCCATTCTTCAATGACAACGCCGCGTTCTTTATTAATCTCATCTTCTTCAAAGGATACATTATGGCCCCAGTCTTCCATAACCAGGTAGCCGTTATTTAAAATATCGGTCGAGTCGGTGGGAAGGGTAAGCATATATACCGTTTCATCAAATGATGTATAAGCATTGATCTCGGGACCAAATTTTATACCTGCAGACTGAAGGTAGGAGATAAGTTCATTTTTCTCAAAGTGTTTGGTTCCGTTAAAACACATATGTTCAATAAAGTGGGCCAGGCCTTGCTGGTCTTCATCCTCCAGAATTGAGCCTGCATCTATGGCCAGCCTCATCTCCACTCTTTTTTCAGGTTTACTGTTGTGCCGTATATAATAAGTGAAGCCATTGTCAAGTTTCCCGATACGTATTTTTTCATCTACAGGAAGCTTTTTATTAAGCTCACTATCCTGCGGGAATACGGCAATTGATAATATGAAACTCAGGTATAGAAAGGACAATGAGAGAATAACGGACTTTTTCATTTTATAAAGAATTATTAAATAAATAATTGAATTGAGTAATCGCCTTTTAAAAATACTATTTTTATTCTTTTAAACATATAAAAATATTTCCGGTTCAATTATTCATATTTTTTTTTATATCTTGGATATTTTAACAATAATAGATTGGAACATCTTAATATGAGGATGATCGCAGTATGTTGCTGAAAATATTCTCAGGTTCTTAAATAATTTATTTTTAAGTAGTTAAAGTATAAATATTAATTATATTATTGCTTATAATTGAAGAACAAATTAATAACTAATAATTATCCTGATGAAAAAAAGCATATTATTAATATCATTATTGGCGGTAACAACACTTATAAATATCACCGGGCAGGAGCTTATTGAAAGAAGAAATGTTATTAACCTTGGTCTGGGTGGCCTTGCCATGGGAAATATCGCATTGAATTATGAAAGGATATTTACTGATAGCCGGGCAGCTTCGCTGAATGCAGGGGTTTTGATACCCAGAAAGCTGCCATCTTTTGTGTATGATGCTATCAGTGAAGAAATTAACATTGATCCTGAAAATAAGATGTCAGGCTTTTTTATAATGCCTGAGTACAGGTTTTACCTTTCATATAAGATCGCCCCTGAAGGCTTTTATATTGCACCATTTATAAAATTCAACTATTATACCATGGAACTCAGTGGGGAATTCAGTAATGTTGATGCTGATATAAAAGGAAAATACAGTGGGATAGGAGGCGGGGTTCAGTTCGGAATGCACTGGGTCATTAAGGAAAGGGTATCCGTTGATTTTTATCTGGCCGGGCCGGGCATATATTATGACAACCTCTCATTACGATTTGAGTCGAATGACCCGGCAGTTAATTATGATGATCTGGGAGGCGATGTTGATGTTGATATTTCGGGTATTCCTGTCATTGGTGAGAAAACAGAGATTGAGATAGGCGATGATTATGTAGATGCCACATCCAAATTTGTATTTCCGGGATTCAGGACAGGTTTATCGATTGGTATAGTCTTTTAGTAAGTATCCTGAGAGATTCGGTATTTCATTAATATTGAACAGTTTCATTACCGGGGCATGTTTTATT
Source organism: uncultured Bacteroidales bacterium (assembly GCA_964495025.1). GTDB lineage: Bacteria > Bacteroidota > Bacteroidia > Bacteroidales > UBA10428. The sequence goes on from CAZBUF010000035.1 coordinate 2,559, forward strand.
CCCGGGATAGTAATTCTTCGATTATAAATCTAAAATTGTAAATCGTAAATCGATCATCTTTTCCTATATTTGCAGTCAGTATATAGACCCGTAGCTTAAATGGAAACCTGTACCGATTTTTCGGAAGAGCACCAGGCTACGCGAATACATAATATCAATGGACCCGTAGCTTAATTGGATAGAGCACCTGACTACGGATCAGGAGGTTGGGGGTTCGAGTCCCTTCGGGTTCACCTTAGGGGACAACCTGGATTTTAATCCAGGTTTTTCTTTTTCCTGTCTTCTGTAACACCTGTTAATATTGGTAATCAGAGAGACCGCCTCATTAATCTTAGTGGTTCGAACTTTTTTATTCTTAAAAATCAAATTTCCAGTAAAAATCGAACCACTAAGCTGCTGTTTACCATCAATAGTAGCTTTCTCATAAAATTTAGTAAGATCCAGTAACAAGTCCATACACAAAATTAAACATTACAATAATTGAACTGAACCAGAACAACAAAAGAAAAGTGTAATCGATGCTGCAGAAAGGCTAATGCCTATAGGAGAATCAATGAAAAGAAAAAGAAATCAAATAAATAAGGAAAATTATTAAATTTGTTTAACAAATGACAATATGAAAAGGCTCTTTTTTAGCGGGGAAATTTGGGTGGTCACTTTGATCCGGTGAAAGTGGTCAATTTATCGGAATTTGCACCTAGGCAAAAAATTGGAAATTTATAATAATGAAAAAAATAAAATTATTATTATTAGTATTATTAGTAATTGTATCAGTTTCTTGCAAGGATGATTATAAGGATATAGAGCTTTCCTGGGTTGGATATCCACAAGCGGGGTATACTTACAGTTTTGGAGTTCCTTCTAATTGGTATTGGAAATGCAACTTTGTTATACGTGGTGATGATCCTGCAAATGTGAAAATGACAGCAAGTGGAACTGATAGTCAAGAAACTTGTGAACAGTTTGTAGAGCCAGGAGTATCATATGAAGTTTCTGTTTATGGGGGAATTACATCAACAAAACAGTCTTCTAGCGTATTTCTTAAGTCTCCTTGTTTTGAT
>CAZBUF010000036.1:0-5768 GCA_964495025.1 uncultured Bacteroidales bacterium
CGAGGGGATAACTTCAAAATATACAAATCTTATATCTCTTCCATCTTCCTGCTCATAATCCGATTTATGCAACATATAGTAGTTGGTAATATCTTTCTCGGAAACAGAAATAGCAGAGTCAGATACTATGTTAAAAGGCTGCACAATATAGTCAAAGTTGATGCTTTTATTTGTCCAGTATACTCTCTTCCCCGCTTCAAGCGATGTTACATTTAAACCTTTCCTTATAAGGTTGTTATATTTATTAAATATTGTATACCTGAGAATTTCATTTTCAAGATAGATCCTGAACATTTTTTCTTCACTATCAGTTTCATCCTGTGTTTGTTGTAAAAATCTGAACAATTGTGTCCTGTTAAGCGCCCCGGTTTCAGGATCAGTAAAAATCTGCCTGACCAGCGGATGAGGATCACTACCCTGAAACATATCAAACAATTCATCACCTGAAACAGATAAGCCCAGTTCCTTATAATCCTTTTCCATAACAAAATCCTGAACCATCTTTTCCCATATGTCCTTTCTGATATTATCTACCATATTTTCATCAAGAGATGATCTTCCCAGGGTAAATTTATATATAGAAACCATATTATCCACTCTCTTAAGGTAATCTCTGTAGGCAATTGATTTACCTGCAATTTTAGCTATTTCATATTGAGAATTTGAAAACAGCGATTTCCCTGAGTTAAACATATCTCCAAGAACAAATGCGAGTAATGCCATTCCAATTACTACTGCAATTAATAATCCTGCGCGGTTCCTAATTTTTTGTAAAGTTGCCATAAATATTTATTTTTTTGAGGCTTAAAAATTCAGGCTACGAATATACTAATTAATAATAATCACAAAAAGAATTAGGACTGATTATTCAGCATTAATTTACAATACTTTTTCCCCGGGATAAAACCTGCAGGTAATAAGGCAGGAATCCTGCCTGATGCATAAGTGGTTTCAATTATTATTGACCTGTATGTAAACAACCTTAATTCTGGTATTGCTGGCTTTAATAATCCTGAATTCCATATCATGAATATTAAAACGCTCATTGATCTTTGGAATATTCTTGTGATGATAATATATATAACCCGCAAGAGTATCATATTCCTCTGAATCATCAATTTTCAGGCCGTATTTATCATTGATATAATCAATTTCCAGGCGGCCTGAAAAAATATATTCATTATTACTTATCTTCTTTTCCACGAGTTCAACCATGTCATGTTCATCCTCGATCTCTCCGAATATCTCTTCGATAATATCCTCAATTGTCAGCATGCCTGAAATACCTCCGAATTCATCAACAACCACGGCCATACTTTTATGCTCCTGGATTAATTTCCGCAACAGCTTATTGGCAGCCATTGTTTCAGGCACGTAAGATACCTCTATCAGGCCTGTTTTTATATCTGAGGGATTTTTAAATAATTCTTTTGATGTACAATATCCTATAATATTGTCGATAGTTTTTTCATATATCAATATTTTTGAAAAGCCCGTTTCAATGAACTTCTGTTTAAGGTTTTCAACAGTAGTGTCAAGCTCCATTGCTACTATCTCGGCTCTTGGTATCATACAGTCACGGAGCTTAACGCCTGAGAATTCCAGCGCATTCTGGAAAAGCTTAATATCATTTTCATCTGATTCGTTTTCAGAATAATCTTCCTGGCTCTCGTTAATAAGATGATCGAGATCAATTTTCCCGAAAACCTTATTGTCATAGTATGCACTTGTATGCTGGAAATTAAAAAGATTCTTAAGTACATAATTGATAACCCAGATTATTGTTCTGGTAACAGGGTAAAAAACGAAATAGAACAGAACAACAGGAGTTGACATGTATTTCAATATGAGATTAGGGTTGATCCTGACAAGAGTTTTTGGGAGAAATTCTGCAGTGACAAGTATAATAAAGGTAGATACTATTGTTTGTATTACAAGTATAAATGTAGCTGATGATGTGATATGAAAAATCAGTGGTTGAAGAATCTTCGCCATTACCAGTCCGTATACTACAAGCGCTATATTATTGCCGATAAGCATGGTTGTAATATATTGCCCCGGATGATGCGTAAAGACTGAGATTATTCTTGTATAAAACAGGTTTTGCTTTTTATCAAGCTCGATTCTCAGTTTGTTGGAGGCAATAAATGCTATCTCCATGCCTGAGAAATAGGCAGAGAAAAGAAGAGAAATAATAATTATTGTAAAATTGCTCACCTGCAAATAACTTCTTTTTAAATATTTTAAAAGATTTCAATCATCAAAGTTATCTATTTTTTTTGGGATTTTCTGATGTACCGGCGTAAAGAATACATAGCAAAGGCAAGAACTGACAGAATAAAAAACATATAATTTCCCCCGGCACTGAATTTATAAGATCTGTGAAAACCAAGAACCAGGCACGTTACTCCAAGAAGTAACCATACAATTTCCAGTATATAGCTTATTCTATTGTTCATCACTCACATTTACCGTTCCTTTTGAACCTTTTAACACCCATTTTGATAAATCTTCTTTTGCCTGAAACCCGTTTTCACCGTAGAAAGTGCCATCCTCATTTACAATCTTTGAGAATTTATCCGAATATATAATTCCAATTATCTGGTCCCAGAATAGCTGTTCTGTATTTAACTGCTCGCCCTTTTTAACATTTCTTGCTACAACATTGTTTCTTGCCTCCCATAGTTCATCCTTCTCATCATATTTTGCCCAGTTGGATCTGATGTAGGATTCAAACTCTTCGTTTTCGTCATAAAATACTACTTTCATACCTTGTGGAAATTCAATATAGGGGTTTTTGTCATTTTTATACTTATGTAATTCAGGGGTATACAGTTTTCCAATAAGCTTGCCCGAATCGCTGTATGATATTTCAACATTATAGCCGCTTTGCTCAGGCAGGTTTAACTCACTGGTAAGTGCATTTATTTTTTCAATATCATTTTCACATGATAAGAAAAAAAAAATTATTGTAAAATATGAAACAACAGTTCTTTTCAGGTTCATAATTCATTATATAGTCAGAAACGCGCCACAGTAGTTTCATTTATCCATGAGCCAACAGTGTAGGTGTCTCCTTCATTTACTCCGCAGAAGAATGCATTTTCCCTGTTAGGAAAATATTTTGAATAAGTGACGATCAACTTGTTGGCCTCATTTACAATATTAGCGTCAACTTTCTTTGCTTCAGTGAACTTATCAACGGCAATCCAGTAAACTGCAGTCGGTATACATTCATCCGGCAGGCTGCTTTTACTGTCAGCATATATCTGTCCGATCAGCAGATAAGGCTCACCCCAGTTTTTATTCAGGTCAATTGCCTTCTGGGCGAAGTTTTTAGCCTCAGGCAGTTCATTTAGTTTGTATTTGCTCTTTGCCATCCCCAGATAATAATTGGCTTTCTGCAAATTATCATTTTCAAGCTTTATAGCATGTTCGTAGTATCTCACTGCCTCACGGTACTTGTTGTTCACAAAAGCCATTATAGCGATATTTTCTGCAGACTGCGCCGAAGGGAGCAATTCATGCAGGTTCTTGGAGGCAGTATAGAATAATGGGGTACTGCAGCAGTCACTCTTTTTAAGAATATTTGTTACGGTTTTTAAATTTTCAATATCATGAGGATTTTTTTCCAACCTCTTCGAGAACACCTCTTCCAGCAATGCACAGCTGCACATCGGTTTATTGGTAAAATTATTATCCAGGCTTTCTCTCAGTTCAATCAAAGATTTTTCTTCAGGGTTCTTTTCAAGCTTTGAATTAATAATATCAGTAGTCACAAGATAATCTTCAAGAACGGTGCCTTCATTAAATTGTTCATTCTGGCACAAAGTAATAGATGCTGACAGATATGTTGCCAATACGGCATCTGAAGTTTTATCCTTGCATAAACTAATAGATTCTTTAAGGTAATCGTATCCCTGCTGAATATATGATATATCGTCATTCCTTCTGTATCTTAAGAGATCCACTCCCTGCCTGCCTCTGACATTGCATTTTCCCCCATAGTATTTTATTCTCTGATCATAAACCATCATCAGGGTATCAATATCAGCTGATCTGATATTCTCGTCTTTTTCATTTTCAATTAAGAACTTATATATTTTAACCCCGTCAATATAAATGTTCTTTGAAGCTTTGGGGCATTGTTTATAAACTATTCTCCAGAAGGGCATGGCATCCTTATAAAGCTTTTGTCTGGCATATTCTCTGTAAAGAGACAGGTTTTTTAAACACCTGATACTATCTTCCCCATGGCCGAAGCGTGATCCGTCATCTATTCCACGCTGTGAAAAAACGTTTATCGGGAGTAAGCATGCAACAATTAATAATGTAAAGAATTGTAAAAGTTTTAGTCTCATAGCAATTATTTTTAATCGTATTTGGGTTTGAAAAACCAGAAATCATGCAAAGTTAATCCAATTGTAAATAAATGATATGTTTCTTTGATTAAACTGTTGTCCAGGGTCCCTCTCTGTCCCAGTTCATAAGTAAAGTTAAAATATGTATTTGTAAAGAGCTTTTTCTCATTTTTCCATGGAAGCCCTATCCCCAGGCTTAAACCATAATCGGTCAGCTGATTTCCGTTAATCACCAGATATGATTTTGTATAATGGCCACCTGCACGAAAATTTATACGTTCCCAGTATTTACTTCTTTTAACAGTAGTTAGCGATACAGGAGTATAGTCAACTCCAAAGCGAATTGAAGAACTGTTTGCAAGTGTATCACCCTGTGCGGGAAATACTGCTTTTTCCCAGCTTTCAGCAATATAATCAAATCCGATAAGTAACTTATTATTAAACATATAGGAAAGGCCAACCCCTATCCCGCCTGGTATACGGATTGACATGTCTTTATTGATAATGTTTTTTATCGTATCAACTCTGTATGGCGAGAAATCACGAAGGGCTATACTGTCATATTTAGCATTAATTTCAGCTTTGTTAGTGAAAGTTAAACCAAACGTTAATTTGTTCTTTTCGTTAATATCAGTAAAAAATTGGAGGCCATAATCAAGGTAAAATCCTCCCACGTTTACTTTATCATTGAAGTAAGTATAAGCTTTGTATGAATAATCGTTCAGTGTAACGGTTTTTGTACGGTCAATTTTGCCGAACAGATAAGAGACATTAACTCCTAATGATATATGCCTGCCAATAAGGAGTGAATTTCCAAGATAAAACTTACTGATCCCTCCGATTCCTTTATATATGATACTGTAAGGTTCAGTGGTCTCTCCGCTGTTATCCTTTGTAATAAGATCATAATTCACAGTACTGAAAGGAACAACGCCAAGGCTTGATTTCAGAAATTTAGTAATTGGAAAACTGAGGGCTAGGTGGTCAAAATTAATATTTCTCGTTATATCTCTGGTTTCTGTTGTTTCCAGAATAGTATAATTGCCTGTCAACCCAAAATCGAAAATAAATGACATGGTATCCTGTGAGCTATATGATGCAGGATTAAGGCAGTTTATCTGGTTTTTGTTCCTTGTGCTGACGCCAATACCTCCAAGAGCCCTGTTTTGTGCAAATCCCCTTTGTGACACATCACCTATGCCATACTTGGAATATGGCGAGTGGCTTGAATACTGGCCATTTGCATATGATGCCAGCAACAATAATAAAATACCTGTAAATACTTCAGTTCTTTTTAACATTATATTCTAAAATAATATTTAGTCCGATAAGTACTAAATTCGGTTCCACAAAGATGGTTTTTTTTGACATTTTATCAAAAAAAATAATATTACCGCCTGTGAGAAA